>NZ_JAMJPH010000017.1:0-45147 GCF_023554635.1 Nocardioides bruguierae | reverse complement strand
CCGCGGGCCCCCGGGGTGCCGGGGCGCCGGGGGTGGTGGGCGGGGGGGGGGGGGGCGATCGCTGGCACCTGCTGCCAGTGATCGCACCCACCCCCGTTCAGGCCCGCACGGTTCAGGGCAGCGTGCTCACCGTGCCGGTGATCGCGTCGCCGTAGCCCGCCTTGTTCCGGGCCCGCAGCGTGATCGCGTAGGGCGTGCCGGGCAGGAGCCGGTAGACCGTCATCCGGGTCGCGCCGGAGGAGAGCCGGTAGGTCAGCCCGCCCACGCGCAGCTCGTAGCCGAGCAGCGGGGCGCCGCCGTCCTCGGCCGGACGGGCCCAGGAGAGGGCCAGCTGGCCCGTGCCCGGCACGACCGTCACCGAGCCCGGCGCGCCCGGCGGCAGCAGCGGCGGCGTGGTCACGGTGACCTCGACGGTCTCGCTCGGCACGACGCCGTTGACGCTGCGGATGGCGACGGTGTTCTCCGCGCCCGGCCGCAGGCCGGTGGCGGTGAACGTGACGGCCCGCGCGGAGACCGAGCGCCACGTACCGCCGTTGACCGAGACCCGGTAGCCGGTGGTGAGCAGGTCGCCGCCGGTGCCGGCCTCCCAGGTCAGCACCGCGGTGTCGGCGTAGCGGGCGGCAGCGGCCACGGAGACCGGCGGCGCGGGCCGCAGGGGCTCGAGGTTGCAGCCGGGGGCGTCGATCTCGTACTGCCCGATCGACCCGTAGGCGTCGTAGCCGCCTCGTGACCACGTGCTCTCGGCGGCGCCGGTCACCTCCAGGACGAGGTCGCCCCACGGCGGCTTCGTCGCTGCCGGGGCGGGCACGAGCACGGAGGCGCCGGTGCCGGCGGCCGTCACGCCGTCGCCGGCGGTCGTGACCTGGTACGCGCCGGTGAGCCGCAGCCCGCGCGTGGTGCGCAGCGTGATGCCCAGGTCGAGGTTCGAGGCGTAGGCGGTGGGGGAGACCGAGATGCTGCTGCCGACCGTGCACGCGCCCAGCGCGAACGCGTCCTTGTCCTGCATCGAGGTGATCCGCGCGGTGCCGTCCTCGGGGAACGTGCCGGACAGGGCCCACGTCGGGCCCGCCTCGTCCGCCGGGGAGCCGAGCACGGTGCGCAGGATGGTGACGTCGTCCTGACGGTTGGTCGCGCCGTAGTAGGAGCCGCGGCTCCACTGGGTGACGGGTCGGTAGTAGCCCACGCCCATGATCGGTGCCCACAGCCCCAGCCCGGTGTAGTAGCCGCTGGTGCGGGTGCCGTCGTGCCCGAGGCCGAGCGTGTGGCCCACCTCGTGGGAGGCGGCCTCCGCCACCGACTTCGGGCTGTTGCCGGTGCCCTGGGTGAAGACCCAGGCGGGCTGGTGGCTGCCGCCGACCTCGGGGAAGGTGCCGACGTAGGCCACGCCGCCGCAGGCGCTGCTGCACAGCGGGCCCCAGGCGGGGGAGGGGCCGATGACGACGTGGATGCCGTAGGTGGTGTCGCTCGCCGAGGAACGGACGAGGGCGTCGCTGCCCGGGTCCTGCGTGGTCACGTCCACGTCGAAGGCCTCGAAGTCGGCGGCCACCGAGGCCCACACCTTCTGCACCGCGTCGAGGTCGGTGGCGCTGAACCCGGCACCGTCGCCCGCCGGGTCCCACGCGGGGTGGTTCGCGCCCGTGCGGGCCAGGCCCCACGCGGTCTCACCCAGGGTGGTGCCGTCCACGTCCAGGAAGATCGTCCGCTCCGCGCCGGGGCGGCTGTGCAGGGCGAAGGTGTCCCCGGCCGGGGCGAGCAGCGCCGCCACGCTCGCCCGGGCGGCGGGGGAGGGCCCACCCGTGCCGACGGCGTCCGCGGGCGGGGCGGGCGGCACGGGGTCGACCACGTACAGGCGACCGCGCCGGTCCAGGTGCACCGTGTCGTCGGTGCGCAGCAGGTGCTCGGCCTGGCGGCGGGAGAGCGTGGTGCCGACGACCGAGGGGCCGACCTCCCCGGTCCCACCGGCTCCGGGGCCGTCCGTGCCGGGCACGCTCGGGGTGCCCGCACCGGCGGGTGCCGCTGCCAGGGTCGCGGCCAGGCCGCAGGACAGGCTGAGCGCCAGCACGAGTGCCGGGGCGCGGTGGGGCAGGACCATGTCGGTGATCTCCTTCGTCCACCGCCCCATCGACAGCGCACACGGTTGCGTGCGACAAACCCGCGGACCTGCGGACCGGACTGGTCCACTGTGCGCTGCCGCGGGTCTCTGTCAACGCCCGGTGAACTCTGCCCACTGAGGGTGACCTTTCGGTTTCGGCGACACCGGGCGGCTCCGCGCGCTGGTGAGATGCCGGTGCGAGCAGGCACGAGCGCAGGAGGCAGGCATGTTCACCCCCGTCGAGGGTCGGTCCGTGGTGGTCACGGGCGGCAGCAAGGGCATCGGCAAGGGCATCGCGGGCGTCTTCGCCGCCGCGGGCGCGAAGGTCACCATCACCGGCAGGGACGAGGCGGCGCTGGTCGCGGCCGCCGAGGACCTGGGTTGTGAGTGGTTCGCCGCCGACGTCGCCGACCGGGACTCGTGCCAGGACCTGGCCGAGATGGTCGTCGCTCGCCACGGCGGCATCGACGTCCTGTGCGCCAACGCCGGCATCTTCCCCTCGGCCACGCTCGCCGAGATGACGCCGGCCGACCTGGCCCAGGTGATGGGCACCAACCTCCACGGCACCGTCTTCGCCGTGCAGGCCTGCCTCCCCGCGCTCGCGGCCTCCGGGCACGGGCGGGTCGTGGTCACCTCCTCGATCACCGGGCCGATCACCGGCTACCCGGGCTGGAGCCACTACGGCGCCTCCAAGGCCGCCCAGCTCGGCTTCATCCGGACGGCGGCCATCGAGCTGGCGCCACAGGGCATCACCATCAACGCGGTGATGCCCGGCAACATCGCCACCGAGGGGCTGGCCGACATGGGGGAGGACTACGTGGCGGGCATGACCGCCTCCATCCCGCAGCGCCGGCTCGGCTCGGTGGCCGACATCGGGCACGCCGCCCTGTTCCTGGCCACCGACGAGGCCGGGTTCATCACCGGTCAGACGATCGTGGTGGACGGCGGCCAGGTGCTGCCGGAGTCCCCGGAGGCGCTGGAGGGGATCTGACCCCCACGGGTGGGTCGTGAGGGCGCCGCCCGTCTGCCAGGCTTCACCGCGTGAAGCTGATCCTCAATCTGCTGTGGCTGGTGCTCTCCGGGTTCTGGATGGCGCTGGGCTACATCGCCGCCGGCATCGTGTGCTGCCTGCTGATCGTCACCATCCCGTTCGGCATCGCCTCCTTCCGGATCGCCGTGTACGCCCTGTGGCCCTTCGGCCGCCGGGCCGTGCGTCGCGACTCCGGGCCGCTCGGGGACACCCTCACGATGGTCGGCAACGTCATCTGGTTCCTGGTCGCGGGCCTCTGGCTGGCCATCGGGCACATCACCACCGGCATCGCGCTGTGCGTCACGATCATCGGCATCCCGCTCGGCATCGGCTCGTTCAAGATGGTGCCGATCTCCCTGCTGCCGCTCGGGCGCGTGATCGTGGACTCCGACCAGCCGCTCGTGCCGCGCTGAGCGGGCGGCCCGGTCGCTCGCCGGGCGTCCGGGCCTTCCGGCGGCCGCCGGGGCGGGTGATGCTGGGCGCATGAGCGAGAACGGACTCGACCTCTCCGGCCAGGTGCTGCACCAGCCCGATCTCTCGGACGCGACGCTCGTCGAGCCCGACCTGCGGGGCCTGCGGGTGGTGGGGGCGTTCGTGGGCGGCCTGGAGGTCTGGCCCTTCGCCGGACGCTTCGACGGGCCGGTGCGGGTCGACGGGGTGGACGTCACCGCGTTCGTGGAGGCCGAGCTGGACCGGCGGTACCCCGAGCGGGCCGCGGTGCGCCAGGCCCAGGACGACGGCACCGTCGCGCAGCTCACCGCCGCCTGGACGGCCGTGCGGATCGGCTGGGCGGGCACCCTGGAGCGGCTCGAGCAGGCCTCGCCGGAGGTGCGCGAGCAGCGGGTGCGGGGCGAGTGGTCCGCCGCCCAGACCCTGCGGCACCTGGTCGCGGCCGTGGACATCTGGATCGGGCGGATGCTGGCCGAGGTCGAGGCGCCGTTCCACCCGCTGGGCCTGCTGCCCGAGGACTACCGGCTCGAGGGCTCTCGCGCCCTCGGCCTCGACCCGCTCGGCAGCGCGCCCTGGCCAGCGGTGCGCACGGCCTTCGAGGACGCGGGGCGGCGCGTGGACGCGGCCCTGGGCGACCTCACCGACGCCGACCTGGGCACCTCCCGCACCGGCCTCCCGGCGCCGGACTGGGGCCCGGAGACGCGGACGGCGCGGCAGTGCGTCGCCGTCGTCCTGCGCGAGCACGTGGCCCACCGCCGCTACCTGGAGCGCGACCTGGCCACTCTGCTCGGCTGAGGGGGTGTCCCGACCCGCGCGAGGCGGGTCGTTCGGCCCCCCGTTGGCCGAATCTCAGGTTCGGGTGGCAGCCTGGGGGTGTGCCAGTGCACCAGCCCCGTCCCTCCGGACAGCCCGGCCGCCGCCACCGTCACTCCGGTCGGGAGGCCGGCCGCTTCCGGCTCACACCCGCTCGAGGAAGGCGAGACTGCGCTCGAGCAACAGCTCAGTGGCGTCAGGTGCGTAGCTGTCCAACGAGGCGTCGCTGAACAGGTGCACCGAGCCGGGGTAGGTGAAGACCTCCACCTCGGGGTGCTGGGCCGACACCTCCCGCGCCGCCGCCAGGTCCCCCTCCAGCCCGAAGAACGGGTCCTGCTCCATGCCGTGGACCTGGGCCGGGAGCCCGTCCGGCCACGGCCCGGCCCACTCCGGCGAGATGAACGCCTCGTACAGGAGCGCACCGCGCGCACCCGGGCGTGCGCCCAGCAGCCGCTGCGCGCTCATCACGCCGAGCGAGACGCCCGCGTAGACGATGTCGGCGGGCAGCGCCGACGCCGCCTCGTCCACCCGTGAGGTGAGGACGTCGTCGCCGAGGGTGTTCACGAAGGCCACGCCCTCGTCGACGGTGCGGAACGTGGCTCCGGCGAACAGGTCCGGGGCGTGGACGGTGTGGCCGGCCGCGCGCATGCGGCCGGCGAGCACCTCCATCCCCTCCGTGAGTCCGCAGACGTGGTGCAGCAGCAGGATCTCGGCCATGAGGGCCTCCCGAGGTGGTGGGCGGGGTGTGCTCGTGTCGTGAACGAACCTAGGGGAAGGCTCCGACATCGGGCGTTGTCGCCTACCGTCGGGGCGTGCCCAGCGCGACCTTCAAGCTCGTCCGCCACCCCGCGCAGCTCGTGGTGGTGGCCTTCGCCGTCGCCGTGGGGATCGGGACGCTGCTCCTGAGCCTGCCGGTCGCAACGGCCTCCGACACCTCCGCGGACTGGTCGACGGCGCTGTTCACCGCGACCTCCGCGCTGTGCGTGACCGGCCTCGTCGTGGTCGACACCGGCGGCTACTGGTCCGCGTTCGGGCACGTGGTGATCATGATGCTCTTCCAGGTCGGCGGCTTCGGCATCATGACCACGGCGTCGCTGCTCGGCCTGCTGGTGAGCCGCAAGATGGGCCTGCGCACGCGGCTCAGCGCCGCCGCCGAGTACAAGGCGGTCGACCTCGGCGACGTCCGCTCGGTGGTCAAGGGCGTCCTCCGCATCTCGCTGCTGATCGAGGCGGTCATCGCGGTGATGCTGACCCTGCGGTTCTGGCTGGGCTACGACGAGTCCTTCGGCCAGGCCGTGTGGCTGGGCGTCTTCCACGCGGTCTCGGCCTTCAACAACGCGGGCTTCGTGCTCTTCGACAACTCCGTGGTCGGCTTCGCCACCGACCCGCTGGTGCTGCTGCCGATCGCCGGCGGCGTCATCCTCGGCGGCATCGGCTTCCCGGTGATGCTGGAGCTGCGGCGGCACTTCCTGCGGCCGCGGCAGTGGTCGCTGCACACGCGGATCACGCTCACCGGCACGGTGCTGCTCCTCGTCCTCGGCACGATCTTCATGGTGGCCAACGAGTGGCGCAACGACGCGACCCTGGGAGCCCTGCCGGTCCACGACCGGTTCCTGCCGGGGTTCTTCCACGCCGTCATGCCCCGCAGCGGCGGCTTCAACGCCGTGGAGACCGGGGAGATGCACCACGGCAGCCTGCTCGTCTCCGCGGTGCTGATGTTCATCGGTGGCGGGTCGGCCTCGACCGCCGGCGGCATCAAGGTCACCACGTTCCTGCTGCTGTTCTTCGTGATCCTCGCCGAGGTGCGCGGCGAGAAGGACGTGCACGTGTTCGGACGCCGGATCGGCGACCGCGCCACCCGCCAGGCGCTGACCGTGGCGCTGCTGTCGGTGGCCGGGGCGGTGACCGGCACGTTCGTGCTCGTCGAGATCACCGACCTGCCCATCTACCAGGTGATGTTCGAGGCGGTCTCGGCCTTCGCCACGGTGGGCCTGTCCACCGGCATCACGCCCCTGGTGGGCGACGCCGGCGAGGTCGTGCTCGTGCTGCTCATGTTCATCGGCCGGCTCGGCCCGGTCACCCTCGTCTCGGCGCTGGCGCTGCGGGAGCGGCAGCGGCTCTACCAGCACCCGGAGGGCCGCCCGCTGATCGGGTGAGCCGCATCCCCTACCGTCGTCCCGTGGCCCGGATCCCGCAGCGCGCGTTCCGACACCCGGCACAGCTCGTGGTGACCGGGTTCGCGGCGACCATCGCGGTCGGCACCGCACTCCTGATGCTGCCCGTCTCGCGCAGCGGCGAGGGCGGCGCCGGCTTCGTCACGGCCCTGTTCACCTCCACCTCGGCGGTGTGCGTCACCGGTCTCTCGACGGTCGACGTGCCCGCCTACTGGACGCCCTTCGGCCATGCGGTGATCCTGCTGCTGATCCAGGTCGGCGGGTTCGGCATCATGACGATGGCCTCGCTGCTCGCGCTGCTGGTCTCGCGCCGGATGGGCCTGCGCACCCGGCTCAACGCCGCGGCCGAGACCAAGGCGCTCGGCCTGGGCGACGTGCGCAGCGTGCTCCGCGGCGTCGCCGCGACCAGCCTGACGGTCGAGGCGGTCACCGCCGTCGTCCTCACCACCCGGCTCTGGCTGGGCTACGACTACGGCTTCGGGCGGGCCGTCTGGTTCGGGGTCTTCCACGCCGTCTCGGCGTTCAACAACGCCGGCTTCGCGCTGTGGTCCGACAGCCTCGTCGGCTTCGCCACCGACTGGTGGGTGTGCCTGCCGCTGTGCGTCGCGGTGGTGCTCGGTGGCCTGGGCTTCCCGGTGATCCTCGAGGTGCTCAAGCGACGCCGCCACGCGCGCGAGTGGTCGCTGCACACCCGCATCGTGCTCTCCGCGACGCCGGTGCTGCTCGTGGCCGGTTTCGTGCTGGTGCTGGCCAACGAGTGGCGCAACCCCGAGACGCTCGGGGCGCTGGCCGCGCACGACCGCGTGCTGCCGTCGCTGACCGCCTCGGTGATGGCGCGGACGGCGGGCTTCAACAGCCTCGACGTCGGCCAGCTCGGCGAGGGCACGCTGGTCGGCACCATCTTCCTCATGTTCATCGGCGGCGGCTCGGCCGGCACCGCGGGCGGCATCAAGGTCACCACCTTCGTGCTGCTCTTCTTCGTCATCTGGGCGGAGGTGCGCGGTGAGGCCGACGTCCAGGCGTTCGGACGACGGATCGGCGACCGCGCCATGCGCCAGGCCGTCACGGTGGCGCTGCTCTCGGTCGCGCTCGTCGCGGTGGGCACCATGACGCTCGTCGAGATGACGCCCTTCAGCCTCCACCAGGTGCTCTTCGAGACCACCTCGGCGTTCGCCACGGTGGGGCTGTCGACCGGCATCACGGGTCAGCTGGGCGCGGCGGGCGAGATGGTGCTGGTGATCCTCATGTTCGTGGGCAGACTAGGGCCCATCACGCTGGTCTCCGCGCTCGCTCTGCGCGAGCGGCAGCGGCTGTACCAGAACCCGGAAGGAAGGCCGATCATTGGCTAGCTCGAGCAAGTTCTGGAACCGCAAGGACGTCGACACCGGCGGTGTCGTCGTCATCGGGCTCGGACGCTTCGGCAAGTCGCTGGCGCTGGAGCTCGTCGCGGAGGGCACCGAGGTGCTCGGCATCGACTCCGACCCGCGCACCGTGCAGTCCCTCGCGGGGCGGCTCACCCACGTCGTGGAGGCCGACTCCACCAACGAGGAGGCCATGCGGCAGCTGGGCGTGCAGGACTTCGACCGCGCCGTCATCGGTGTGGGCACCGACCTGGAGGCCAGCATCCTGTCGGCCTCGGTGGTGCTCAACCTGGGCGTGGAGCACGTGTGGGCCAAGGCGATCAGCCAGGCGCACGCGCGCATCCTCTCCCAGGTCGGCGTGCACCACGTCGTCCGCCCCGAGCACGACATGGGCAAGCGCGTGGCCCACCTCGTGCGCGGGCGGATGATGGACTACATCGAGATCGACGACGGCTACGCCTTCGCCAAGACGCAGCCGCCGAAGCGGATGACGGGGCGCGCGCTGGCGGACTCGGACATCCGCAAGTCCTACGGCGTGACCGTCGTGGGCGTGAAGCGACCCGGCGAGGCCTTCACCTACGCGACTGCCGAGACGGTCGTGCAGAGCGGGGACGTCATCATCGTCTCCGGGCAGCGCGAGAAGGTGGAGCGCTTCTCCGAGATGACGTGAGGCAGCCGGGGGTCCGGCCGGGCTCACTGGCCGGTCATGACCCCCACGCTCTCGCGCCGGAACCCCGGGAACACCGTGGCTGTCGAGGCCGCGGTGCGTGCCGCGACCACCTCGGCGAGCACCGAGCGGTAGTCGGTGGTGACGCTCAGGTCGGCGTTCACGCCAGTCGCCAGCCCCGGCCAGGAGCCGTGGTACTGCCCGCCGCGGACCCCGGCGCCGGCCACCAGCATCACGTTGCCCCAGCCGTGGTCGAAGCCGCGGTTGGCGTTCTCGGCGACCCGCCGGCCGAACTCGGAGATGGTCACGAGCGTGACCCGGGAGGCCGCGTCCCCGAGGTCGGTGAAGAACGCGGCGATGCTCGCGGCGAGGTCGCGGGCGTTGTTGACCATCCAGCCGCTGCTGGAGGAGCCGATGTCGGTGTGCATGTCCCAGTTGCCCGAGTCGACGGTGAACACCGAGGAGCCGACGTCGGCGCGCACCGTGCGCGAGACGATCGCCAGCGCCCGACCCAGCGAGCTGTTGGGGAACGTGGCGGTGGTGGAGACGTCCTTGACCGCCTGGAAGTCCGAGGCCGCGGTGAGCGCGGCGCTCATGCCGTCGCGCATGGCGGCCGGGCCGGGCACGCTGCCCTTCCAGGCCTGACGCAGGGAGCCGAACCGCGGGTCGCTGTTGCTCAGGCTGGAGGCGCCGCTGACCTTCACGCCGTTGACGTCGCCCACGGTCATCGTGGGCTCGGGCCCGACCATGGCGAGCGGGCGGCCGCCGACCGAGAGGCCCTGGAGCGGCGAGGTGAGGGCGTCGGTGCCCAGGAGCCGGTTCAGCCAGCCGACCCGGGCGGCGGACCCGGGGTCGGCGTCCTCGATCTCCTCCATGGCGGAGAAGTGCGAGCGGTTGGCCACGGGCAGGCCGGCGGCGTGGACGGCGGCCAGCGACCCGGCGTCCCAGAGGCCCTGGAGCGCGCTCATGGACGGGTGGAACCCGAACATCGCGTCCTTCATCAGGAGCCGGTCGGCCGCGACGCCGGTGTTCGGCCTGGCGTCGTAGTAGCTCTGGTCGCCGTGCGGGACGACCATCGACAGCCCGTCGGAGCCGCCGCGCAGGGAGACGACGACGATCGCGTGGTCGCTGGTCTCGGCGGCGGCCGCGATCGGGGCCTGGCTGACGACGGCGCCGCCGACGCTGAGCGAGAGCCCGCCGAGCGCCGCGCCGCGCAGCAGCCCGCGGCGCGAGGTGGCCAGGCCGGGCAGCGCGACGCCCTCGGGGCAGCCGCAGGGGCGGGAGTCGGGCCCGGGGGTGCCGGGGAAGTCGGGGGAGCCGAGGTGCTGGGTGTCCGTGGTCATCGCGCGTAGTGCTCCGGGGAGTCGAGGAGGGCGGCGAGCATGGCGTTGAGGCGGTAGCGGACGACGATCGAGTCGGCGTTCAGCGACTCGTCCACGTCGCTGACCTGGGCGGCGGTGGCCATGGCGGTCAGGAGCCGGGCGTTGAGCGGGCGGTAGAGCAGCTCGCGGCACATGCGCTCGCAGATCTGGCGGAACGTCGCGGGCAGCGCCGGCAGCCAGGAGTCGGGCGTGCGGTAGACGGTGTCCTGGGTCGGGTACCAGCGGTTGGCGACGCTCCAGTGCGCCGAGACCGAGGCCAGGGCCCGCAGGGGAGTGGCGTAGTAGTCGGCCGTGAGCGGGGCGCCGTTCGGGGCCGGCCAGGAGCCGGTGGACAGGCCGAGGCTGCCCGTCCACGAGCGCAGGACGCCGGTGCCGGAGTTGCCGTCCACGTGACCGGTCACCTTCATCCGCAGCGCGCGGAAGGTCGCCAGCAGGTCCTCGTCCACCGTGCGGAGCTTCTCGTCCACGGAGCCACGGAACTGCTTGCTGCGCACCAGGGTGCGCAGCACCGGGGCGATCCGGGTGTCGGCGTCGAGGTAGACCTTGGCCAGCTGCGTCACGAGGGTGCGCGGCGGGTCGTCGGAGACGAACGCCGTGGCCAGCTTGGTGGCCAGGTGCCGCGCGGTGTCGGGGTGGTGAGCCAGGTAGTGCAGGTACTGGCGGGTCACGGCACGGCCGTCGCTGCTGCGGTTGGCGCTGCGGAACGAGCCGACCCGCACCGCGCCGGTGGCGTGGTACTCCGGCACGTAGAGGCGCTGCCAGGTGTCGTTGATGTCGACCCGCCAGCCGGTGAGGATCGCGGCGGAGCTCTTCACGTCGCGCTCGCTGTAGTGGCCGACGCCGACCGTGTGCAGCTCGAGCAGCTCGCGGCCGAGGTTCTCGTTGGGCGCGATCTTGGTGGAGATCGCCGCGTCCAGGTAGCAGAGCATCGCGGGGTGCAGGGTGGCCTCGGCGAGCATCTGGTCGAAGCGTCCGAGGGCGTGCTTGCGGATGAGGCGTGCGTAGCTGGGCCGCCACACGAAGTGCCCGTCCGTGGTCAGCGGCACGTGCAGGTGGTTCTCCCAGAAGGCGGTCATCACCTCGAGCAGCTGGCGGTGGGAGAGCAGCCGCTTGGCCATCACCCACTGGCCGTGCTCGTAGTACATGTCCCAGTTCGACTTGGTGCCGTCGCGGTAGCGCATCCACTGGTCCAGCGGCGTGCGGCGCAGGTCGGGCCACCAGCGGTCGGCGCGCGAGCCCGGGCCGTCCTTGATCCGCGCCGGCGCGAGCTGGGCGTCGAACCAGGCCAGGTGCTTGCCGCCGGCCACGGCGCGGGCCAGCCCGGGGGTGATGCCCCAGCTGAAGCGGTTGAGGACGTGGCGGCCCGCCGCCGAGGGCAGGGCGACCGGTCGCGCGCTGGTGCTCGCGGTCACCGCGGTGCTCGACTCCTTCGCGGCGTAGGGGGCGAGCGTCTCGTCGGTGGTGCGGCCGGAGATCGTGGCGAGGCCGGCGTCGGGTGCGTCCGGCTGCGTGCGGTCCTGCGTCTGGTCCGAGTACTGGTCCACGGCGGGGAGCTCCAGCGGGGTCGTGGTGCGCGGGACGGCCCCGTGCTCCTGTCGTAGGAGATGGTCCGGTCCACCGAATACCCCCGGGGGCCTTTGACGGACCTTCATGGTTTCTTCACAGCCGAGCCGTCCCCTTACTCCGGGTGAGGCATGCGTCCCGGGCGTGCGGCACACTCCGCGCATGCCGGTCCGCAGTCTCGGGCGACCGGGCCCGACGCCCTCCCGTTCCTCCCGCTCGCGCGTGCGGCCCCTGGCCCGCCGCGTCCTGACGCCGGCCGTGGCCTCCGTCCTCGGGGTCACCCTCGTCGTCGGTGCCCTCGCGGGCGCCGTCGGAGCCGTCGGCACCGTCGGCCTGGCGGGCACCGCCCAGGCCGCGGGCACCACGCCGGCCGACCCCTCGGACTCCACGAGCCCCAGCGACCCGCCCGCGGTCGTGGCCACCACGCTGGTGCTCGAGCCGGGCTCGGCGCGTGCCGGCATCCGCAAGGCCGTGCGCCTCACGCTCACCGACGCCGACGGGCCGGTGGCCGGGGCGAGCGTGCTGGTCGAGCGCCGTACCGCCGATGGCTGGTCCCGGGTCGCCGAGGTGACCACCGGGGCCCAGGGGCACGCCTCGGCCAGGGTCGCCGTCGCCAAGGACCCGGCGCGCAACCGCGTGCGTGCGACCTTCGCCGGCGACGAGACCCACGAGGCCTCGAGCGAGGCCGGGAGGATCGCGCTCGTGCGCCAGGAGTCCCGGGTGCGGGTCTCCGGCCCCGGCACGGTGGTGGACGGACGCCGGGTGATCGTCCGGGTCCGCCTCGTGACCCGCCAGGGCGCACCGCTCGTCTCGTGGGTGCGCCTCCAGCGGCGCGTCGACGGACGCTGGCGCAACCGCGCGGCGCTGCGCACGAACGCCGACGGGATCGCCTCGGTGAAGGTCTCCCCGCGCAGCGACTCGCGCTGGCGGGCGGTCGTGCTCCGCCGTCCCTGGATCGCGCGGAACACCAGCCCCGTGCACACCATCGACAACCTGCCCCCGGGCACCCGCGTGCGGCTGCCCGCCGCCGCGCCCGAGCCGCGGCGCGACCTGCCGCGCCAGCGGCGGGCCGTGGGCAAGGGCGCGAACCCCAAGGTGACCCGCATCCCGGAGAAGATCTGGGCGAGCATGGTGGGCAACAGCTGGCACTACGGCTGCCCGGTCGGCCGCCCGCAGCTGCGCCTGCTGCGGATCAACTACTGGGGCTACGACGGCTACCGCTACCGCGGCACGCTCGTGGCCAACGCCGACGTCATCGGCCAGATGGCGGCGGCCCTGGCGCAGATGTACCGCAACGAGCTGCCGATCCGCTCCATGTACCGGGTCGACCGGTTCGGCTGGAGCAGCCGGGTGCAGGGCGCGGACGACTACGCCTCCATGGCCGCCGGCAACACCTCGGCCTTCAACTGCCGGCACGTGGTCGGTCGCCCCGGCGTCACCTCGCCGCACGCCTACGGTCGCGCGCTCGACGTGAACACGTGGGAGAACCCGTTCCGCTCCAGCAACGGCCTCGTGCCCAACTCCTGGTGGCAGTACCACAGCCACCCGCGCGTGGCCTGGCGCTCGTCCTCCCACGAGGTCGTGAAGATCATGGCGCGCCACGGCCTGGCCTGGACGTACGGGCTCTCGGACACCCAGCACTTCGACGCCTACCCCTCGGGCGGACGACGCTCCGACGCGGCCTGGCCGAGCCTGCCGCGGGTCTGCAGCGTCGAGGTCTGTGACTGACCCGGCGCCCGGCCGGGCGCGCGACTGCGTCTTCTGCGCCATCGCGGCGGGGGAGGCGGACGCCGACGTGGTGCTGGCCACCGACGACCTGGTGGCGTTCCTGGATCGCCGCCCCGTCTTCCCGGGCCACGTGCTCCTGGTGCCCCGACGGCACGTCGGCACCCTGCCGGACCTGCCGGCGGACCTGCGCGACCCGTTCCTGGCCGCCGCGCAACGGATCGCCACAGCCGTCGTCGACGGGCTCGGCGCGCAGGGCTCGTGGGTGTCGATCAACAACACCGTGAGCCAGTCCGTGCCGCACCTGCACCTGCACGTCGTCCCGCGCACCAAGGGCGACGGCCTCAAGGGCTTCTTCTGGCCCCGCCGCGGCTACGCGGACGACGCCGCCCGGGCCGGGACCGCGGAGCGGCTGCGCGCCGCGCTGGAGACCTGAGCCACCTACCCTGGAGCCGTGAACGACAGGCTCCCGGTCGCACCGCAGCGCCGCCGGCACCTCATGGACCCGGCCGCCCCGCAGCGCGACACCATCAACTCCGCGGGCATCACCCGGGTGCAGACGTGGGTGCTCTCCATCCTGGCGGTCTCCACGATCCTGCACCTGGCGATCGCGGTGCTGCTGGCCGCCTGGCTGGCCGGCCCTGACCACCTCGTCTCGCAGCTGGGGCTGACCGTCATCTCCGGGGCCTTCGGCGTGATCGCGTTCGCCGTGGGGCGGCTGATCCACCGGGCGCCCGTCGTGAGCCCCGTGCTGCTCCTCGGGCTGCTGCCGATCCCCGTCGGCCTGGTGTGGTTCCTGCTGCTCTGAGCAGCACACTCAGGCGCGACGGGGAGCGGCGCTCCGCTCAGCCGTGCGAGAACGTCACTGTCGGCAGGAGCCGGTCGAGCCAGCGGGGCACGTACCAGGCGGCGCGACCCGTCAGGCGGAGCAGCACGGGCAGCAGCACGAGCCGGACGAGGAAGGCGTCGAGCAGCACCGCGGTGCCGAGCACGATGCCCATCTCCTTGGGCGGCAGCGGCCCGGCCAGGGCGAAGGTGAAGAACACCGCGACCATGACCGCTCCCGCGGCAAAGATGACCCGGCCCGAGTGCGCCACGGCGCCGATCATGGCCTCACGCGGGTCGCCGGAGCGCTCGTAGTGCTCCTTGGCCGAGGCCAGCAGGAACACGGTGTAGTCCATCGCGATCGCGAAGATCATCGCGAAGAAGAACACCGGGGCCCAGGCGTCCAGGAAGCCCTGGGACTCGAACCCCATCAGGTCGGTGCCCCAGCCGTCCTGGAAGACGAGGCGGGCCACGCCGAACGCCGCGGCGGTCGACAGCAGGCTCACCAGGGTGCCGAGCAGCGAGATCAGCGGCGCCCGCAGCGCGATCAGGAGCAGCACGAAGCCGAGCGCCAGGACGACGCCGATCACCAGCGGCGTCGAGGTGTCGAGCTGGTCCTTGAGGTCGAGGTTCTCCACCGCGGCCCCGCCGACGAGGGCGGAGCCGGGCAGGTCGGTGCGCAGCCGGTCGACGGTGTCGCCCAGCGTCGGGTCGGAGGGGTCGACCGTCGGCACGGCCTGGACGAGGACGAGGCCGGAGTCGTCCGAGGCGGGCTGGGCAGGCATGACGCCGGCGATGCCGTCGTCCTCGCCCAGGACCTCGGCGACCGCGTCGGCGTCCGCCTCGTCGGCGACGACCTGCAGGGTGCCGGGCGCGCCGTCACCGAAGGCGTCCTGCACGACGTCGTACCCGACGCGGGCGGAGGCGTCCTCGGGGAGCACGGCGATGGAGGGCATCGCGGTGCGCAGGCCGAGCACCGGGGCGGCCAGGGCCACGAGGACGACGAGCGCGACTGCGCCCCAGGCGACCGGGCGGCGCCACAGTCGCTCACCCCAGGCGGCGAAGGCGGGGGAGCGGTGCTCGCCGGCCTTCACCCACGGCAAGGACAGCTTGTTGATGCGGTGGTCGAGCTTGTGCAGGACCAGCGGCAGCAACGTCAACGTGGCCGCCAGGATGAAGACGACCGCCAGCATGATGCCGCCCGCCATCGAGCGGAACGCCGGGCTCGGCACGAGCATCACCGCCGAGAGCGAGACCAGCACGGTGATGCCCGAGAGCAGCACGGCCTTGCCGGCGGTGTCCATGGTCTCGGCGATCGCCTGGTCGCGCGTCGCGCCGTTGCCGAAGCGCGCGCCGCGGTAGCGCACGACGAGGAAGAGGGCGTAGTCGATGCCCAGCGCGAGGGCGAACATCATCGCGAAGTTCATCGCCCAGATGGAGACCGGGACCAGCTCGTTGATGAGCACCAGGGAGCCGGCGGAGGCGACGAGGCCGGCGAGGGTCAGGATCAGCGGCAGGCCCGCGGCGACGAGGGCGCCGAAGGCGAGGACGAGGATGCCCAGCGTGACCGGCCAGGACAGCATCTCCGAGCGGAGCATCGCCTCGAGGTTGGCCTCGTTGAAGTCCGACCACAGCTGCGAGGAGCCGGTCGGGTAGACCCGCACGGAGCCGGTGGAGAGCTCCTGGAGCTCCTCGGTCAGGTCGCCGGCGACCTTCACCATCTCGTTGGTGTCCACGCCGGCGCCGGCGAGGACGATGGCGGTGCTGCCGTCCTGGCTCAGCGTGGCCCCGGGCTGCGGGGCGATCACGTCGCCCAGGCGGGGCTCGGCCTCGAGCACGGCGGTCACCTCGGAGAGGACCTCCGCCCCGGTGCCGGTGGTGACGTCCCCGCCCTCGTCGTCGTGGACGACGACCTGGAGCGCGGAGGAGGCGTTGCCGCCGAAGTGCTCGACGGCCAGCTCGCGGGCGGCGACGCCCTCGGAGCCCTCGGCCTGCCAGCCGGCGCCGGAGAGCTCGGCCTCCACGCGCGGGGCGAAGGCACCGAGGACGACGACGAGGAGCAGCCACGCGGCGCCGACCGCCCGGCCGTGGTGGCTCACGGCGAGGCCGAGGCGGCCGAGCAGCCCCGGCGTCCCGGTCAGCGTGCTCGGGTCGTGGTCGCCCCGCTGCGAGGGCGAGCGGTGCGGTGCGGCTTCGGTCCGGCCTCCGGCGGACCGGTCGGGCCGGCCGCCAGGGAGCTGGGTCGAGGTCATGAGGGGAGGTCTCCTCCGTGCTCGGGGGTGGCCCCCACCTCGGCCTGCATCGGCAGGCTTCTAACCGGGTGGGGGGGTCTGGTTGAACGGGCAACCTAACCCCCAGGGGGGTTATTTCTCCACGTGTCGACGGGGCGAGACGGGTCACACCCAAATGACCGGACAAAAAAGTTCCAGGATGTACGGACAAATAACCCCGGCAGGGGTTATGGTGATGTCACCGGCCGCCGATGAGAAGGCTGGTCCCACTGACGCCCGACCCTCGCCCGAGATGCCCCTGGGAGGCACCCGTGAGCTCCACCGCCCCGGCCACGCAGCAGCCCCGTCGCAAGCACCTGATGGACCCGAACGCGCCGCAGCGCGACACCATCAACAGCCCCGGCATCAGCAAGGTCCAGACCTGGGTGATGTCCACCCTCGTCGTCTCCAGCATCCTGCACATGGCGGCCGGCGTCCTCGTCGCCGCGTGGTTCATGGACGACTCCCAGGTGGTCGCCCGCGTCGGTCTCTCGGTCATCGCCGGCGCCTTCGGCGTCCTGGCGGTGATGGGTGGCCTCGCCATCCACAAGCGGCCGGTGCTGACCTGGTGGAACCTGCTCGGGCTGATCCCGATGGCCGTCGGGTTCGCGCTCTTCCTCTGACCGCCTGCGCCCTGCGCCCTGCGCCCCGCGTCGGCGTGGGGCCGGTCACGCACCGCCGGGGCGCCGGTGCCCTAGGGTCCGCGTCGAGGCCACCTGAGGTGGCCGCCCACCGGCAGCAACGACGCAGCAGGAGCGACCCATGACCGACCAGTCCACCCCCACCGAGGCCACCTACGAGGGGCGCTACGCCGGACGGTCGGTGCTCGTCACCGGCGCCGCCCGCGGCATCGGTCTCGCCACGGCCACCCGGTTCGCCCGCGAGGGGGCCTCGGTCGCGATCGTCGACCTCGACGCGGGCGAGGCCGAGCGGGCTGCCGCGTCCCTGCCCCTGGTCGAGGGTGCGAGCGCCGTCGGCCTGGCCTGCGACGTGGCCGACACTGCCGCGGCGGCGGCGGCCGTGCAGGGGGCCGTGGACGCCCTCGGCGGGCTGCACGTGCTGGTCAACAACGCCGGCGTCACCCGCGACAACCTGCTGTTCAAGATGAGCGAGGCGGACTGGGACACCGTCATCGGCGTCCACCTGCGCGGCGCCTTCGCCATGAGCCAGGCCGCCCAGAAGGTGTTCGTGCCCCAGGCCTACGGGCGGATCGTGAACCTCTCCTCGACCTCCGCCCTCGGCAACCGCGGCCAGGCCAACTACAGCGCCGCCAAGATGGGCCTCCAGGGCTTCACCCGCACCCTCGCCCTCGAGCTCGGCCCCTACGGCATCACCTGCAACGCGGTCGCGCCCGGCTTCGTGGTCACCGAGATGACCGACGCCACCGCCGCCCGGCTCAAGATGGACGTCGGCGAGTTCCGTCGCCGCTCCGCCGAGCTGACCGCCGTGAAGCGGATCGGCCAGCCCTCCGACATCGCCCAGGCCATCACCTACCTGGCCTCCGAGGACGCCTCCTTCGTCACCGGGCAGACCCTCTACGTCGACGGCGGGATGACGCTGGGCTGACTCCCGGGCTGACTCCTGGGCCGACTCCTGGCCTGGGCTGTCTCCTCGGCCTGCCGAGACTCGCGGGGGCGGGCGTGACCTCCCGACACCCCCGGGAGTTGCACACTGGACGACGGTCCACCCACCCTCCTGGGTGGGTGACCCGGCCCCGTGCCCGCCCGTCCTTCCCCGTCACCTCGCCGCAAGGAGCCCCGACACCGTGCGACCCACCCGTGCCCTGACCCGCCGCGGCACCGCCGCCCTGGCGGCCCTGGCCAGCACCTCCTGCCTGTTCCTGGCCGCCTGCTCGGGCGACGAGGACACCCCGGCGGCCGACCCGACCTCGTCGTCCTCGGCCCCCGCCGAGCAGGACGTGGCCGAGGGCACCACGCTCGACGCCACCTGGCCCCTGACCGGCCTCACCGTGAGGAACGGCACCGCGGACAAGAAGTACCCGGTGATGGTCACGAAGATCGACAACACCTCGTCCTCGGCCCCGCAGCGCGGCCTGGGCTCGGCCGACATGGTCGTGGAGGAGCTGGTCGAGGGCGGCTACACCCGCCTCGCCGTCTTCTTCTACTCCACGATGCCCGACCTGGTGGGGCCCGTGCGGTCCATGCGCGCCAGCGACATCGGCATCGTCGGCCCGGCCGACGCGAACGTCGTCACCTCGGGCGCCGCGAACGTGACCATCAACCGGATCGACAAGGCCGGCATCACCTGGTTCACCGAGGGCGACAAGGGCTTCTTCCGCGACTCCGCGCGCTACTCGCCCTACAACCTCATGGACCGCCTCGACGAGACCGTCACCCTCGCGCGCACCGACAAGGCCGCCCGCCCGGACGACTACCTGCCGTTCGGCGAGATGAAGGAGAACCCGAAGGGCGCCAAGGCCGTCGGGCTCGCCGCCGGGTTCGGCACCCACGTGACCCAGTGGTCCTACTCCTCGCAGTCGCGCACGTACAGCAACGTCAACGGCTACGCCGCCGACGGTGACGAGTTCGACGCCGACTCGGTGCTGGTGCTCCGGGTCCAGGTCGGCGACGCCGGCTACCGGGACCCGGCCGGCAACTACGTCCCCGAGACGAAGTTCACCGGCACCGGTCAGGCGATGCTGTTCCACGGTGGTCGCGTCGTGCGCGGCACGTGGAACAAGAAGAGCCTGGAGTCGAACCTGACGCTCAGCACGGGCCAGGGCAAGAAGAAGCGGGACCTGGTGGTGCCCGCCGGCCACACCTGGATCGAGCTCGTGCCCGCCGACACCGGCAGCGTGAGCATCACCGCCAAGCGCTGAGTCCGCAGGGCCCGCGCTCGTCGGGGGCGCCCGGGGGCTCAGCCCCGGGTGTCCTCGTCGTCGACGAGCGCCTGGAGGCCGGCGATGATCAGCCCGATCGCAGCCTCCACCCGGCCGGCCGCCGCCTCGGGGTCCGCCGAGGTCGTGACGGCCTCGCCCGCCGAGGAGAGCGCGCCGAAGAAGATCCGCGCGAAGGTCGCCAGCATCTCCTCGTCCTCGGCCCAGGAGGCCTGGAGGCCGCGCTCGCTGCTCAGCACCGCCCGCACGATGTCGGTCACGCAGGCGAAGGTGGAGCGCTCCTCGGACTCCCGGAACCGCTCGTAGCCGAGCACGGCCGGGCCGTCCTGCACGACGATGCGCCGGTACTCCGGTTCCTGGACGACGGTGAGGAACGCGGCCAGGCCGGCACGCGCCTTGTCCCACGGGTCGTCCTCGGCGTCCAGCGCGGCCGTGATCCTCTCGGCCGCCCGCGTCTCGACCGCGTCGAAGGCCTCCGCGAAGACCGCGGCCTTGCCGGCGAAGTGGTGGTAGAGCGCGCCCTTGGTCACCTCGGCCGCCGCGACCACCGCGTCGAGGGACGTGGCGCCGTACCCCTGCTCGGTGAAGAGCCGGGTCGCCTCGTCCACGAGCGCCTGCCGGGTGGCCGCCGAGTACTGCTGGCGGCGCGAGCGGCGGGAGCGGGGCTCCTCCTCGGTTCTGCTGCGGGGCACCGACCCATCCTAGGGACGCCCCCGCCGCGGCCCCGGAGGCGGTGACGACGTGTCCGGGCTCACGGTGCCTCTCCGTTGCATACCGGGAGTACGTCTCCGTACTTTGGGTACGTACTCAGAGTATGTGAGTACCTCTCCATCCCCCTGAGGAGCACCGATGACCGCCACCAGCCACCGCCGCGGAGAGATCCTCCGCGCCGTCATCGCCGCCGCCGACCACCGCTGCGACGGCCTGCTGCCCACCGACGTGCCCGGCGTCCGCGCCGCCACCCACCCGGCCTTCGCCGACGACCTCGACCTGCTGGGCGCCCTCCAGCTGCGCTGGCACGCCCGGCTCGCCGGCCGGATCGAGCGCGAGCAGTCCGCCGGCCGCAGCGCGGGCCACCGCACGCTGGCCGACGCCGTCGTCGCCGCCTGGCGCGCCACCGCCGACGAGATGCCCGGCGTCCGCCTCGTCCTCGACCGCGCGGCCACCGCGCCGACCGACGAGCGCACCGCCGCCGCCTTCGCCCGCGCCCGGGCCAAGGAGCACGCCACCCTCGCCGTCGCCGCCGGCCTGGCCGGCACCTCCGACGCCGAGGACCCCCGTGCCCTCGCCGCGGGGGAGCGCCTGGAGGAGGCGGCCCGTCTCGGCTGGACGCCGGCGCCCCGCCGTCCCGTGGGGCAGCGCCGCACCCTCGTCGACCGGCTCCGGGCGGTCCTCGCGGCGTGAGGCTCGTCGCTGGTCGCGACCCCGGCCGGGGTGCACACTGAACCCATGGACTCCACGGGCGTGCCGGGTGCGGGGATGCTGCTGCTCGCCGCGCCCGACCTGCTCGACCCGAACTTCGCCGAGACCGTCGTGCTGCTGCTCGACGCCGACGACGAGGGTGCTCTCGGCGTGGTGCTGAACCGGCCCACGTCGGTGCCCGTCGACGAGGTGCTCGGCGGCTGGGGCGACGTGGTCGCCTCGCCCGAGGTGCTGTTCGCCGGCGGACCGGTCGGTCGCGACGGGGCCCTGGCGCTCGGGGTCGTGCCGTCGGGGCCCGACCACGGGCCGGTCGGCTTCCGCTCGGTCGTCGGCCGTGTCGGCCTGCTCGACCTCGACACCCCGCTGGAGCTGGTCACCGGCGGCCTGGACGGCCTGCGGATCTTCGCCGGCTACGCGGGCTGGGGCCCCGGCCAGCTGGAGGCGGAGCTCGAGGAGGGCAGCTGGTTCCTCGTCCCTGCCGAGGACGAGGACGTGTGCCGCGCCAGCACCGACGGGCTGTGGCGCGAGGTGCTCAGGCGCCAGCCCGGGGACCTCGCCTGGCACTCCACCCGGCCCGCCGACCCCGAGCTCAACTGAGCCCCTCCTGCGCTCCACCCTGGACTCCACCCTGGACCCCGCCGGGCCTCCCGACCGCCCGCCCGGGCTGACCTGCGCGGCAGTCGACGAGGCCCGCCTCACCCCCGCCGCGGGGCGGGGGAGCGGCCCGTCCTGACGTACAGTGACGCCCGTGAGCACCTTCGGATTCGGGCCCGGGACGTCGGTCGACGAGCGGGTCGAGCAGGACCGCTCGACCCTGCCCACCGACGCGGGCGACCACGAGCGGTTCAGCCACTACGTGGACAAGGACAAGCTCACCGAGGCCATGGTCAACGGCACCCCCGTCGTGGCGCTGTGCGGCAAGGTGTGGGTCCCCAGCCGCTCCCCGGAGCAGTACCCGGTCTGTCCCGAGTGCAAGGAGGTCTGGGAGGAGCTCCAGGGCGACGGGGGCTCCGACGGCGACGGCGGGGGCTCCTCCGAGTGACTCCGCAGACCCCCGACCCGGAGTCGGGCCCGTCGCTGACCCCTGCCCTCACCCCCGCGTTCCCGCACCGTGCGGCGTGGGGCACCGCGCCCTCGCTGCGTGCCTGGCAGCAGGCCGCGATGTCGAAGTACTTCGACGAGCTGCCCAAGGACTTCCTGGCGGTCGCGACGCCGGGCGCCGGCAAGACGACGTTCGCCCTGTCGGTGGCCTCCGAGCTGCTGGGCCGCCGTCAGATCGACCGCGTCATCGTCGTGGCGCCCACCGACCACCTCAAGACCCAGTGGGCCGAGGCCGCCGACCGCGCCGGCATCCCGCTGGACCCGAGCTTCTCCGCCGGCAAGGGTCGCACCTCCGGCGACTTCGTCGGCGTGGCCGTCACCTACGCGGGCGTCGCGGTGAACCCGCTGGCCATGCGCATCCGCACCGAGCGGTTCAAGACGCTGGTCATCCTCGACGAGGTGCACCACGCCGGTGACGCCCTGAGCTGGGGCGAGGGCGTGCGCGAGGCCTTCGAGCCCGCCGCCCGCCGGCTCTGCCTCACCGGCACCCCGTTCCGCTCGGACGTGAACCCCATCCCGTTCGTCTCCTACGTCGAGGGCGAGGACGGCATCCCGCGCTCGGCCGCCGACTACGCCTACGGCTACGCGGACGCCCTGGCCGACCACGTCGTCCGCCCGGTGCTGTTCCTGGCCTACTCGGGCGCCATGTCGTGGCGCACCCGCGCCGGCGACGAGATCGAGGCGCGGCTGGGCGAGCCGCTGACCAAGGACCTGGTCAACCAGGCGCTGCGCACCGCGCTGGACCCGAAGGGCTCGTGGATCCCGTCGGTGCTGGCCGCCGCGGACAAGCGCCTCTCCGAGGTCCGCCGGCACGTGCCGGACGCCGGTGGCCTGGTGATCGCCACCGACCAGGAGTCGGCGCGCGCCTACGCCAAGACGCTGCGGGCGATCACCGGCGAGGCCGCCACGGTCGTGCTGTCGGACGACCCCACCTCGTCGAAGAAGATCAGCCAGTTCAGCGCGGACGACTCGCGCTGGATGGTCGCGGTCCGCATGGTGTCCGAGGGCGTCGACGTGCCCCGCCTCGCGGTGGGCGTGTGGGCCACGACGACCTCGACGCCGCTGTTCTTCGCCCAGGCGGTCGGCCGCTTCGTCCGCGCCCGGACCCGGGGCGAGGTCGCCAGCGTCTTCCTGCCGTCGGTGCCGAACCTGCTCGGCTTCGCCTCCGAGCTGGAGCTCCAGCGCGACCACGTGCTGGGCAAGAAGATCCGCGACGAGGACGACATCTTCGCCGCCGAGGACCAGCTGATGGCCGAGGCGAACGCGAGCGAGTCGGCCTCCGACGACCTCGAGGGCAGCTTCGAGGCGATCGGCTCGGAGGCGAGCTTCGACCACGCGCTCTTCGACGGCGCGCAGTTCGGCCACGAGGGCGAGGTCAAGGTCGGCTCCGAGGAGGAGATGGACTTCCTCGGCATCCCCGGCCTGCTCGAGCCCGACCAGATGCGCGAGCTGCTGCACAAGCGGCAGAACGACCGGATGCGCCAGACCCGCTCGAGCCGCGAGGCGACCCGGGCCGCGGCCGCCGAGGCGCAGGCCCGGACGGCGGCGGCCGCCGACGACCTCGCGGACGTGGCCACCCACGAGCAGCTGGCGGTGCTGCGGCGCGAGCTCAACGGTCTGGTGGGCGCCTGGTACCACCGCACCGGTCAGCCGCACGGCGTCACCCACGCCGCGCTGCGGCGCGAGTGCGGCGGGCCCGCGGCGGCGGTGGCCAACGCCGACCAGCTGCGCAAGCGGATCGACCGCGTGCGCGCCTGGGCCTCGGGTCAGACCGGCTGAGGCAGACCGGCTGAGCCTGCCCCGGCCCGCCCCAGACGGCCTGACACCTGTCGCTACCGTCCGGTATCCGAGGGTGGTCTCGGGGTTACCGGTCGCTCATCGTGACCGCTCTCTCAGCGTGTCCGCGGTCGATGCGTGGGGTCGGGACCCGATCAGTCCCTAGAATGGCTCTCATGTCCGCCGAGACCTCGCAGACCCTCGACCGCGGCCTGCGGGTCCTCTCCGTGCTGGCCTCCTCCGCGGGCGGCCTCACCGTGACCGAGCTGGCCGGCCAGCTCGGGGTCAACCGCACCGTCGTGTACCGGCTCGTCAGCACGCTGGAGCAGCACGCGCTGGTGCGCCGCGACGTGAAGGGCCGGCTGCACGTCGGCCTCGGCGTCCTGCACCTCGCGGGCGCCGTGCAGCCGGTGCTGCGCGACCTCGCGATGCCCGTCCTGCGCCAGCTCGCGGAGGACACCGGGTGCACCGCCCACCTCACGGTCGTCGAGAACGAGGAGGCGCTGGCCCTCGCGGTCGTCGAGCCGTCCTGGACCGACTTCCACGTCTCCTACCGCGTCGGCACCCGGCACCCGCTCTCCAGCGGTGCCGCCGGCAAGGCGGTGCTGCTCGGTCGCACCCAGCGCGACGAGATGACCTACGTCCTCACCAAGGGCGAGCTGCGCACCGGTGCCCGCGGCCTGGCCGCCCCGCTGCGCGACGTCGAGGGCATGGAGGCCTCCGTCGGCATCGTCACCCTCGGTGACCTCGACGAGTTCCGCGTGGCCGAGCAGGTCGTGGCCGCGGCCGCCGAGGTCTCCCGCCAGCTCGCCGGCTCCCCGGTCTGAGCCCGAGCCCGGACCGGGGAGGTCGGCGTCAGTCCAGGTCGCCGACGAGCACGGCCTCGGCCTCCGCGGAGGAGCCGACCTCGCTGTGCGGGGTGCGGCCCTCGACGGTGCGGCGGCCGGCGAGCAGCACGAGCGTGCCGATGAGCACCGCGACCGCGCCGAACACGAACGGGGCGTGGCTGCTGACGTCCTCGGAGAGCTTCAGCGCGACGTAGGGGCCGACCGCGCCGCCGCAGAAGCGCAGGAACGAGTAGGCGGACGAGGCGATCGGCCGCTCGACCGGCGCCGCGCCCATGACGGCCTCCGTGACGAGGGTGTTGTTGATGCCGATGAAGGCGCCCGAGAGCACGATGCCCACGATCACCACCACGGTGTGCGAGGTGAAGACGGCCAGCATGAGCAGGTCGAGGGCGAACAGGAACAGCATCGTGATGATGGCGGGCACGGTGCCCAGCGCGCGCTGCACCAGCGGGGCCACGGCCACCGAGGTGAAGGCGAGCAGGAGGCCCCAGCCGAAGAAGATCCAGCCGGTCTCGAGGATGCTGGCGGTCGGCAGCGCGAACGGGCCGGCGGCCAGGATCGTGAAGAAGCCGATGTTGTAGAAGATCGCCGTGATGCCGATCAGCAGCAGGCTGCGGTGGCGCAGGGCGCGCAGCGGGTCGAGCGGGGTCGTGCGGCGGCCCGTCGGCGGGGTCTTCGGCAGCAGGAAGGACGTCGCCAGCAGGCCGATCACCATGAGGATCGCGACGCCGTAGAACGGGCCGCGCCAGCTGATCTGGCCGAGCAGGCCGCCGATGAGCGGGCCGGAGGCGATGCCGATGCCGAGGGCAGCCTCGAACAGGATGATCGCCTGCCCGGTGGAGCCGCGCGCGGCCATCACGATGGTGGAGAGGGCCGTGGCCACGAAGAGGGCGTTGCCCAGGCCCCAGCCGGCGCGGAAGCCGACGATCTGACCGACGGTGTCGGAGGAGCCGGCCAGCGCGGAGAAGACGATGATGAGGACGAGACCCGCCATGAGCGTGCGCTTCGGCCCGATCCGGCTGGAGACCGCGCCCGTCACCAGCATCGCGATGCCCATGATGGCCATGTAGCTGGTGAACATCAGCGAGACCTGGCTGGCAGAGGCGTCCAGCTGGGCGGCGATGTCCTTGAGGATCGGGTCGACGAGCCCGATGCCCATGAACGCGATGACGCAGGCGAACGCGACCGCCCACACGGCGCGCGGCTGGTCCAGGTAGGCGCGCAGGCCGGTGTGCTGCGGGGGCGAAGCGTTCTCGGCCGAGGCGCTCTCAGGGGGCGTGTGCTGGGCTGGTGTGTGCTGGGAGGTCACAGCTGTCCTTCCTCGGTGAGGTCGCGGAGCACCGCGACGGTGGTGGCGACGTCTCGGGCGTCGTGGCCCGCGCGGCTCAGGGCCCGGGCCAGATGGGCGGCGTTGCGCTGCCGTCCCTCGGCCAGGGCTGCGCGCCCGCCGTCCGTGAGCCGGACGAGGCTGACGCGCGCGTCGTGCGGGTCCGGGGTCTTCGTGGCCCAGCCGCGCTCGACGAGGCCGGTGACGGTCCCCGACATCGTGGGCTGGGCGCAGTGGTCGAGCGCGGCCAGCCGGGAGACGCCGAGCCCCGGGCTGCCGGTCGCCTCCTGCTGGTCCAGGATCGAGAGGACGCGGAAGCCGGGCGGCAGGTCCTGGGCGGCGCGGATGCGGCGGACGAGGCGTGCGGCGTGCACGGCCAGGTCGCCGGCGAGCGGGGTCAGCCCGGCGACGTCCTCGCGCTCCTGAATATCGTTGACCACATCAACCGTTTTACAGAGGTTGCCTATGGGTCGTCCAGTCCGCTGGGATGTGAGCGTGGCTACCTACGTGGCGTTCCTGCGCGCGATCAACCTCGGTGCGACCCGGAAGTTCCCGAAGGCCGACATCGTGCGCACCACGAGCGAGGCCGGCTTCGAGGGTGTCGAGACCTACATCAACACCGGCAACGTCCGGCTGACGACGGCGATGCGCTCGCGCCTGCGGATCGAGGCCGCGCTCGAGAAGGCCTACGCCGCCGACCGCGGCTTCGAGGTGCCCACGATCGTGTTCACCCCCGGCGAGCTGGCGGAGGTCGACGCCGCCGCCCGGGCCGTCGAGCACGACGGCAAGCACTACGTGGCGCTCCTGCGCGACCTCCCGGACGAGGCGGGGCTGGCGGCCCTGCGTGCGCGCTGCGCCCCGGGGGAGCGGATGGAGGTCGGGGGCCGGGCCCTGCACTGGCTCGTGGGCGCCGACGGCGTGCACGGCACGAAGATCACCAACAACCTGATCGAGCGGCTGCTGGGCACGGTGGCCACCACGCGCAACCCGACGGTGATCGCGGAGATCTGCTCGCGCTGGGGCTGAGCGGGCTGCCGTCGTCCGGCGAAAGGTGCCTGAGGCAACAATCTTGACGGAATCGTTGCCCTCCGTTCGCCGCCGCTGTCGCCGGGCTGGGGTAGGAAGGACGACGCTGTCTCGTCCGTTCTCGGGAGGAACCCCATGACCCAGCGTGAAACCACCACGCCCGCCACCAACCCCACCTCTGCGTCCACCTCTGCGCCCACCTCGGCTGCCGCTCCCCGTGGCGCCTCGCGCCGCGGACTCCTCGGTGGCGCCGCCGCCGTGACCGCCGCCGGCGCGCTGGTCACCGGGCAGACCACCCCGGCCTCGGCCCTGCCGGGCACCTCCCGACGCGGCCCGAACCGGGCCCGCCTCACCGTGCTCGGCACCACCGACCTGCACGGCAACGTCTTCAACTGGAACTACTTCAAGGACGCGGAGTACGACGACTCCTCGCACCGCGACATCGGCCTGGCGAAGGTGCGCACGCTCGTGGAGCAGGTGCGCCACCTGCGCGACGGCGCGGGCGAGGGCTCCCTGACGATCGACGCGGGCGACACCATCCAGGGCACCCCGCTGGCCTACTACTACGCCCGGGTCGAGCCGATCGGCGGCGACGTCGTGCACCCGATGGCGACGGCGATGAACCTCGTCGGCTACGACGCCGCCGCGCTGGGCAACCACGAGTTCAACTACGGGATCGACACCCTGCGCACCTTCGAGTCGCAGCTCGACTTCCCGCTGCTGGGCGCCAACGCGGTGGACGCCGACACGGGCCTGCCCGCCTTCAAGCCGTACGTGATCCGCCGCGTCGACGTGGGTCGCGGGCGCAAGGTCAAGGTCGGCATCCTCGGCCTGACCAACCCCGGCATCGCGCTGTGGGACAAGGCCAACGTCGAGGGCCGGATGGAGTTCCCCGGGCTGGTGCCGACCGCCCGCAGGTGGGTGCGCGAGCTGCGCAAGGAGAAGAAGTGCGACGTCGTCATCGTCTCCGCGCACTCCGGTGCCGACACGTCCTCCTCCTACGGTGACACCCTGCCCGCGGTGGAGAACGCCGCGACGCTGGTCGCCCGCCGGGTCGGCGGGATCGACGCGATCCTGGTGGGCCACGCGCACCAGGAGATCGCCGAGCGCTTCGTCACCAACAAGCACACCGGCAAGAAGGTGCTGCTGACCGAGCCCCTGTACTGGGGCATGCGGCTCTCCGTCATCGACCTGGAGCTGCGCAAGACCAAGAACCGACGCGGCCGCACCACCGGGTGGGAGGTCGTCGACGTCTCCTCGCGCCTGCTGGACTCCGCCGACGCCGTGGCGGACGAGGAGGTCCTCGCCGCCGTCCAGGCCAACCACGACACCGTGGTCGACTACGTGAACTCGGTGGTCGGCACCTCCAGCGAGGAGCTGCTCGCGGCCCGGGCCGTGGTCGAGGACGTCCCGATCATCGACTTCGTGAACTACGTCCAGGCCGACACGGTCGCGGCGGCGCTCGCCGAGGACGGCGTGGACCTGCCGGTGCTCTCCATCGCCGCACCGTTCAGCCGGTCGGCGTCCTTCCCGGCCGGCGACGTGACCGTGCGCGACGTGGCCGGGCTCTACATCTACGACAACACGCTGCTGGCGGTGAAGGTGACCGGCGCCCAGGTCAAGGACTACCTGGAGTACTCGGCGCGGTACTTCCAGGAGGTCACGACCACGGGTCCCGTGCCCATGGACGACGTCACCAACGCCGTCACCGCCACCGCGCCCAACGGGACGCCGGACTACAACTACGACGCGGTCGCGGGCCTGCCCGGCTCGGAGCTGACCTACGACATCGACCTGGCGCAGCCGGTGGGGTCGCGGATCACGAACCTCGCCTACGCGGGCTCGCCGGTCGACGAGGCGGCCGAGTTCGCGCTGGCGGTGAACAACTACCGCCAGTCCGGTGGCGGCGGGTTCCCCCACGTCTCGACCGCCGAGGTCGTCTACAACCGCCAGGTGGAGATCCGCCAGCTGCTCATCGACTGGGTCTCCGCGAACGGCACCATCGACCCGGCCGCGTTCGCCTCCGTCGACTGGCGCCTCGTCACGAACGGGGAGCCCATCACCGTCGAGTGAGTGTCGTGGGGGGGCGCGGGCGCGGCCCCCCCCCGGCGGGGGCGGGGGGGGGGGGGGGGGGGGCGCCGCCCCCCCCCCCCCCCCCCCCCCCCCCCCCCCCCCCCCCCCCCCCCCCGCCGGGTGCGGGCTCAGGTGGCGGTGGTCGCCGGGGTCGTCGGGGCCCGGCGCAGGTTGCGCACCGACGCCGAGCACAGGACGAGGCCGCAGATCGCGGCGTAGGCGATGCCGGCGGTCACGAGGACGCCGGAGAAGCCGAACGCGACCGCGAGCGGACCGAACACGACCTGCCCGATCGGCATGGCCACGAACGAGCCGAGCGCGTCGTAGGAGTAGGCGCGGCTGAGCATCTCGTCGGGCACGTGCTCCTGCATGGCGAGGTTCCAGCCCATGCCGAACAGCTCGGTGCCTGCCCCCGCCACGAAGGTGGCGACCATCAGCCAGCCCAGGTGCGGCTCCACCCCGAGGATGGCGATCGGCAGCCCGAGCGTCGCGATGCCGAGCATGCCGACCAGCAGCGGACGCTCCAGCCGGACCCGCAGCAGCACCAGCGTCATCACCAGCAGACCGACGGCCTCGGCCGAGAGCGCCAGGCCCCACCCCTCCTCGCCGATCGTCTCCTTGGCCCGGGCCGGCCCGAGCGTGAACCAGGCGCCGGCATGGATGGCGTTGAGGAACCCGAACCCGACCACCACGACCCACAGCCAGGTGGTGGAGCGGACGTAGGTCCAGCCCTCGCGCAGCTCGGCGAACGCCGACGCGCCGGCCTCGCGGGGTGGCGTCGCCGGCAGCCGGATCAACCCCAGCAGCAGGCCGCTGGCCAGCCAGGCGGCGGCGTCGACGGCGAGCGCCCAGCCGGAGCCCACGCCGACGACGAGGAGGGCCGCGATCGTGGGGCCGATGATCGTGACCCCCGAGCGGGCCAGGGAGACCAGGGCGTTGGCCTGCTGCAGCTGTTCGCGGGGGACGACGGTGGGCATGATCGAGGCCATCGCCGGGAACCCGATGCCCGAGACGATGCCGTGCACCAGGCTGAGCGCCACCAGCGACCACAGGTGCGCGGTGCCGGTGATCACCAGCGTCGCGATGAGGCCCTGCGTGATCGCCGAGGCGATGTTGGAGAACTGGAGCACGGTGACGCGGCCGAACCGGTCGGCGATCACGCCGCCCCACAGCAGCAGGAGCACCAGCGGCACGGTGTGGGCCGCCAGCACGTAGCCGACGGCCGCAGGGTCGTCGTCGGTCACCTCGAGCACGGCGAACGCGAGGGCCACGGACGCCATCGTGTTGCCGATCAGGTTCACCACGCGCGAGGCGTAGTAGTAGCGGAAGTTGCGCTCGCCGAGCGGTGCCAGTGACGTGCCCCGGCGCAGGGACGGACGGGGGCTCACGGGGTCTCCTCGAGACGGAAGGCGATGGACGTGGCACTGACGGGCACGGTGCCCGGCGTGCGGGGCGGCCGGTTGGCGCCGTGGAGCAGGGCCGAGGCCTGGCGCAGCAGCCGCATGGCCTCGTCGAAGACCTCCGGCTCGACCCAGCCCTCGAGGTCGCTGCTCCAGATCCAGTCCCGACGCCGGTGGTACCGCCGCTCCAGCTCGCGGGTGGAGGCGTGCAGGTAGGCGATCTCGTCCTCGGTGCTGGGGCTCTCGTGGTGCTCCCGCTCGTCCACGTAGCGGTAGCGCTTCGCCACGCCGCCGCGGATCTTCTCCTCGCCGTCGACCACCACGTAGCCGGCCTCGGCCAGCGTGCGCAGGTGGTAGCTGGCGTTCGCGTGCGTGACCTCGAGCTCGCGGGCCACCTCCGCGGCGCTCATCGCCGTCCCCGTCAGCAGCGACAGCATCCGCAGCCGCAGCGGGTGGGCGACGGCCCGCAGGCTCGAGGTCTCGTGCCCGTCCTCGTCCGTCATGAACCCTCCAAGAAGTCTTGGAGGGTAGTGGACACCTCGACCGTCGCTACTGTCAAACGGTTGTTGGGGGGTACGACCCACCACATTCGCGGTTCCACGGGGGTCGGACCACGAATGTGGTGGGTCGTACCCCGGCGGGGGCCCGGAGCGGTCAGGCGGAGGGGGAGTGGCGGGCGAGCAGGGCCGCGGTGCGGTCCTCGCGGGCCAGGGCGTCCTCGAGGTCGGCGACGAGCGGGGCGTCCAGCGCCCGGCGGCTGCCGGTGAGCGTGAGCGGGTCGTGGGCGAGCAGCGAGTCCAGCACCGTGCCGACCCGTGCGGTGGCCGTGGAGCCCGACGGGACGAGGTGCGTGACCACGCCCCAGTCCGCCGCCGAGACGGCGGTGACCGGCTCGCCGAGCAGCAGCAGCCGGCGTGCGCGCAGTCGGCCGACGGCCGCGGGCAGGGTGAGGCTGATGCCTCCCCGGGCGGGGCCGCCCAGCTGCAGCGAGGTGGAGCGGTCCGCCACGACCGCGTCGCTGACCAGGGCCAGCGCGCACGCCGCCGTCCCGACCCGCTCGGCCAGGTGGGCCACCACGGGCACGTCACCGGCGAGCACCGCGCGCACGCAGCGGGCGAGGAGCGCCCGCCCGTCGACGTCGGTCGGCAGCTGCGAGGTCGCGTCCAGGTGCAGGACGACGGCCCGCACCCCCGGCTCGTGCGCACCCCGCTCCAGCGCCGCCGCGAGGTCGGCGTCGAGGCCCGGACCCAGGTGCAGCACGCCGGGCCGGGTGGCCTCAGGCAACCGTCACCCCGGCGGCCTCCATCTCGGTGAGGGCGCGCGTGGTCGTCTCGGGGGCGACGCCGGCGCACAGCCCGGTGAGCACCCGCGTGCGGAAGCCGGCGGCGACGGCGTCGAGCGCTGTCGCCCGCACGCAGTGGTCGGTGGCCAGGCCGCAGATGTCGACGTCGGTGACCCCGCGTCGCCGCAGCCAGGAGGCGAGGTCGTCGCCGGACTCGGCGGCGCCCTCGAAGCCGGAGTAGGCGGCCTCGTGCCGGCCCTTGAGGAACACCTGCTCGAAGGTCTCCGGACGCAGCGCGGAGTGGAACTCCTCGCCCTGCGTGCCGACCTCGCAGTGCACCGGCCAGCTGTGCTCGAAGTCGGGGTGCGCCGACCAGTGGTCGCCCGGGTCGACGTGGTGGTCCTTGGTGGCCACGACGTGGCCCCAGGACGGGGCGCCGGGCACGCCGGCCCGCCACTCGGCCAGAGTTCCCTCGATCGCCGCCGCGACCGCCGAGCCGCCCTCGACCGCGAGCGAGCCGCCCTCGCAGAAGTCGTTCTGGACGTCGACGACGATCAGCGCGGAGGTCATGCCCAGCAGGCTAGCCGTCCCGGTGGGGGGTCACGTTGAGGGTCCGGTCACACGCGTTCGGTGACCAGCACGGGCTCTCCGCGCGAGAGCTTCTGCGCGTCGATCGGGAGCTCGGCGCGTGAGCGGGCGTGCCGCTCGCGGGCCGCGTCCAGCGGCTCCCGGCCGACGACCTCGCCGCCCAGCACCAGGGGCACCAGCAGGTCACGCTCGTGCTCGCCGAGCGGCGGGGCGTCCCCGGTGCCCACGACCTCGGCCACGGCCGTGCCGTCGGCGTCGTAGCGACGCCGCGCCCACTTGCGCCCGCCCACCATCGTCTTGCCGGTCGAGCGCTTGGCCACGGGCTGGAGCACGCCGTCGGCGTCCTCGCGGGCCACGAGCTTGTAGACCAGCGCGCACGTCGGGTGGCCCGAGCCCGTGACGAGCTGGGTGCCGACGCCGTACCCGTCCACGGGGGCGGCCGCGAGGGCGGCGATGGCGAACTCGTCGAGGTCGGAGGTGACGGTGATCCGGGTGCCGGTGGCGCCCAGCGCGTCCAGCTCGGCGCGCACGGCGGCGGCGGTGGCGCCCAGGTCGCCGGAGTCCAGGCGCACCGCGCCGAGGTCCGGGCCGGCGACCGCGACGGCCGTGCGCACGGCCTCGGCCACGTCGTAGGTGTCGACCAGCAGGGTCGTCCCCGCGCCCTGCGAGGCCACCTGCGCGCGGAAGGCGTCCTCCTCGGTGTCGTGCAGCAGCGTGAAGGCGTGGGCGGAGGTGCCGGCGGTGGGCACGCCGTGGCGCAGGCCCGCGGCCAGCACGGACGTGGAGGCGAACCCGGCCACGTAGGCGGCGCGGGCGGCGGCCACCGCCGCCTCCTCGTGCGTGCGCCGCGCGCCCATCTCGATGCACGGGCGACCCCCCGCGGCCATCGTCATCCGGGAGGCGGCCGCGGCGATGGCCGAGTCGTGGTTGTAGATCGAGAGCAGCAGCGTCTCGAGCACGACCGCGTCGGCGAAGGTGCCCTCCACGACCATCAGCGGGGAGCCGGCGGTGTAGACCTCGCCCTCCGCGTAGCCGTGCACGTCGCCGGAGAACCGCCAGCCGGCCAGGTGCTCCAGCGTGGGCCCGTCCAGCAGGGGCTCGAGGAACGCGAGCGTCGCAGGGTCGAAGGTGAAGTCCTCCAGCGCGTCCAGCACGCGGCCGGTCCCGGCCACGACGCCGTAGCGGCGCCCCTCGGGCAGTCGGCGGCCGAACAGCTCGAAGCCGCAGCGGCGCGACGCGGTGCCCGCGGCGAGGGCCGCCTGCACCATCGAGAGCTCGTACTGGTCGGTCAGCAGCGCGGTCGAGCGGGTCACGATCCCGACTCTAGGCACCACCGGCGCCGCCGTCGTCCCACCCCCGACGGGTGTCGAGGAGGAGACCTCGCCCACGCCCGGGGTGCCCACCCGGGCGGCGGGGGCCGCTGTGACAGCATGGACGGGTGCCCGCTGCGAGCCCCGTCGAGGTCGACCCGACCGCTGCCTCCTCCACCGAGGGGGAGCCGGTCGTCACCCCGGCCAAGCCGTGGGTGACGATCGTCTGGAACGACCCCGTCAACCTCATGTCGTACGTGACCTACGTGTTCCAGCACTACTTCGGCTACTCCAAGAAGAAGGCGGAGAAGCTGATGATGGAGGTGCACGAGGACGGGCGCTCGGTGGTCTCCGCCGGCAGCCGCGAGGAGATGGAGCGCGACGTGCAGGCGATGCACGAGTACGGCCTGTGGGCCACGATGCAGAAGGACGACTGACGTGGGCGCGTTCCACCGCGACCGGCGCAGCAAGCACCTGGTCGCCACCTTCACCGGCTTCGAGGCCGACCTGCTGCGCTCCCTGGCCTCCCAGCTCGTCGAGCTGCTGCACCACGAGGCCGCCGTGCCCGACGACCGCGACCCGCTCGAGGCGCTCCTCGACTTCGGCGGCCCCACCTCGGCCCCGGAGGACCCGGTGCTGGCGCGGCTGTTCCCGACGGCCTACACCGACGACGAGGAGGCGGCCTCCGACTTCCGCCGGTTCACCGAGAACACCCTGCGCGACGGCAAGGCCCGTGCGGCGTCCGCGATCATCGACGGCCTCGAGGAGGGCGGCCTGCCCGACGAGCTCGAGGAGGACGACGCGCTCGTGATCGACGTCGAGCTGGCCGAGCCCGACGCGCAGCTGTGGCTGCGCTCCTTCACGGACCTGCGCCTGGCCCTGGCCGTCCGCCTCGGGGTCGAGGACGACGACGAGGAGTACTGGGCCTCGCTGCCCGACGACGACCCGCGGGCCCGTGCCCACGACGTCTACGACTGGGTCGGTGGGCTCCAGGAGACCCTGGTCCACGCGCTGACGCACTGACCCTGGCCGTCCGGCCGGACACCCATCCCCGCGAGGAGACCCATGCCCATCCCGCCGTTCGTCGCCGAGCTCCGCGCCATGGTGGGCACCCACCGGCTGTGGCTGCCCGCCGTCACCGCCGTGGTGGTCCACGACGAGCAGGTGCTGCTCACGCTGCGTGCCGACAACGGCCGCTGGGCGCCGATCACCGGCATCGTCGACCCGGGGGAGGAGCCCGCCGTCGCCGCGCGCCGGGAAGCGCTGGAGGAGGCCTCCGTCGAGGTCACCGTCGACCGGCTCGCCTCGGTCTCGGTCAGCGACGAGGTGCGCCACGGCAACGGGGACCTCGGCATCTACCTCGACCTGACCTTCGCCTGCACCTGGGTCGGCGGCGAGGCCGCGGTCGGCGACGACGAGAACACCGAGGTCCGCTGGTGGCCCCTGGACGGTCTCCCCGACATGGCCGGGGAGATGCACCGTCGGATCTCGGACGTCGTGGCGGGTGAGAGCGTCACGCGCTTCGTGCGCTGAGCGCGACAGGCACACCCGGACGCCGCGGCGGGTGGGCCGTCCGGCACCCGGTCGGATGCGGGGTGGCGCCCTCTTCGCCCCTACGCTGGCAGGCGTGCTGACCATCGACCAGGCCACGTACGACGCGATCGTCGCCCACGCCAAGCGGGACCACCCCGACGAGTGCTGCGGCATCGTCGCCGGGCCCGAGGGGTCCGACCGCCCGGAGCGCCACGTCGAGATGGTCAACGCTGCCGGCAGCCCCACGTTCTACGAGTTCGACTCCACCGAGCTGCTCGACCTCTACAAGCAGATGTGGGCGAACGACGAGGAGCCGGTGGTGATCTACCACTCGCACACCGCCACCGAGGCCTACCCCAGCCGCACCGACATCGGGCTGGCGAACGAGCCCGGCGCCCACTACGTCCTGGTCTCCACGAGGGAGCACGGGAATAACGAGGGCCCCGTGGACTTTCGTTCCTACCGGATCGTCGACGGCGAGGTGACCGAGGAAGAGGTCACCGTCGTCGCCGCCCTCCCGCCGGCCTGAGCCGGCCGCCGTCGGCCCGGCCCCCTGGACCGGACCGGCACCGGCCTCGCCCCGCGAGCGCCGACCAGAACCCCGTCCGCACCACCCGGTGCGGGCCGCACCACCGACACTGCAGTCCCGAGCAAGGAGTACCCCGTGGCCATCGAGGTCCGCATCCCGACCATCCTGCGCACCTACACCGGCGGCGAGAAGGCCGTCACCGGTGAGGGCGCCAGCCTGAGCGCGCTCATCGACGACCTCGAGGCCAAGTACACCGGCATCAAGGACCGTCTCGTCGAGGAGAAGGGCGGCGAGATCGTCCTGCGCCGCTTCGTCAACGTCTACGTCAACGACGAGGACGTCCGCTTCCTCGGCTCCCTCGAGGCCCCGCTCTCCGACGGCGACGCCGTCGTCGTGCTGCCCGCCGTCGCGGGTGGCTGCTGACGCCTGACACTGCCCTAGGGTCGCCCTAGGGTCAGCACAGCAGCACCCCAGCAGCGGAACGACAGCGAGGACGGCGCCCATCGTGGAGATCCCCCAGTACGAGCGACGCACCGTCGTCCTGGTCGACGGCGAGAACATCGACGCGACCCTGGGCAACTCCCTGCTCGGGCGCCGTCCCACGCCGGAGGAGCGGCCCCGCTGGGAGCGGGTGATCAACTACGCCGAGAAGCTGTGGAACCAGCCCGTCGTCGGGCTGTTCTTCCTCAACGCCTCGGGCGGTCACCTCCCCACGCCGTTCATCCAGGCGCTGCTGGCGATCGGCTACCGGCCGGTGCCGCTGTCCGGCCGTCCCGACCAGAAGGTCGTGGACATCGGTATCCAGCGGACGCTGGAGGAGCTCACGGCGCGCGCCTTCGACGGCGACGACGAGGGCCCCGTCACCGACGTGCTGCTCGTCAGCCACGACGGCGACTTCGCCCCCCAGATGGAGGGGCTCCTCGGCACCGGCGCCAAGATGGGCCTGGTCGCGCTGCGGGAGTTCACCTCCAGCCAGCTCACGGCCCTCGGCCTCCAGGTCCACGACCTCGAGGACGACGTGAAGGCGTTCCTCTCCCCCCTGCCGCGGGTCCGGGTCATCGACCTCGACGACTTCGACCCCGCCGCGTTCCTGCGCTGACGCGCACCCCCCACCCACGAAGGCACCTGAAGAGACACCCATGCGGTACGACAACCTGCTCGCGTCCGTCGGCAACACCCCGCTCGTGGGTCTGCCGCGCCTGTCGCCGAGCCCGGACGTCCGTCTCTGGGCCAAGCTCGAGGACCAGAACCCGACCGGCTCCATCAAGGACCGGCCGGCGCTGCGGATGATCGAGGAGGCCGAGAAGGACGGGCTGCTGCGCCCCGGCTGCACGATCCTCGAGCCCACCTCGGGCAACACCGGCATCTCCCTGGCCATGGCCGCCAAGCTCAAGGGCTACCGGATGGTCTGCGTGATGCCGGAGAACACCTCCGAGGAGCGTCGCCTCCTGCTGCGCATGTGGGGCGCCGAGATCATCTCCTCGCCCGCGGCCGGCGGCTCCAACGAGGCCGTGCGCGTGGCCAAGCGGGTCGCCGAGGAGCACCCCGACTGGGTGATGCTCTACCAGTACGGCAACCCGGCCAACGCGCTCGCCCACGAGGAGAGCACCGGCCCCGAGCTGCTCGCCGACCTGCCCTCCATCACCCACTTCGTGGGCGGCCTGGGCACCACCGGCACGCTCATGGGCATCAGCCGGTTCTTCCGTCGCGCCAAGCCCGAGGTCAAGGTCGTCGCGGCCGAGCCCCGCTACGGCGAGCTCGTCTACGGCCTGCGCAACATGGACGAGGGCTTCGTCCCCGAGCTCTACGACCCCGAGATGATCGACTCCCGCTTCTCCGTGGGCCCGCGAGACGCGGTCCGCCGGGTGCGCGAGCTGATCGACAACGAGGGCATCTTCGCGGGCATCTCCACCGGCGCGATCCTGCACGCCGCCATGGGACAGGCCGCCAAGGCTGTCAAGGCGGGGGAGAAGGCTGACATAGCCTTCGTCGTGTGCGACGCCGGCTGGAAGTACCTGTCCACGGGAGCCTACGAGGGCACGATCGACGAGGCGGAGGACCGTCTCGAGGGTCAGCTCTGGGCCTGAGCCCCCTGCGCGACCCGTCGTGGGGCCCACTGCGGGTCCCGGTCCTCGCCTGCCTGCTCTTGGTGGGCGGGCTGCTGCTCGCGCCCCCGGCCACGGCGGCCGAGGGTGACGTGCTCACCGCCACCGAGCGGCCCACGATCAGCGGGGAGCCGCGCTTCCGCGAGCCGCTGGTCGCCGGCCGAGGAGGCTGGGGGCGCTCCCCGTCCGAGGTGAGCGTCGCCTACCAGTGGCTGCGGGCCGGTGAGCAGATCCCCGGGGCGACCGGCAAGCGGTACCGCCCTTCGCTCGAGGACCTGGGCAACCGCCTCTCCGTGGTCGTGACGGCCACGGCCACGGACGGGGCGAGCGGCACCGCCACGTCCCGTCGGACCACGCGCGTGCGGCGCGCCGAGAACCGTGCCACCCGCGCGCCCCGCGTCGCCGGCACCACCCGCTACGGCCGCGTGCTGCGGGCCGGGCAGGGACGCTGGGAGCACCGCCCCGCCCGGGTGCGGATCACCTGGTACCGCGCCGGCGGGGTGGAGGTCGGCTCCGGGCGCCGCTACCGCCTCCAGCCCGCGGACGTGGGCGCGACGCTGTTCGTGGTCGCCCGCGCCACCGGGCCCGGTCTCGTGCCGGCCACCAAGCGCAGCGAGCGGACCCCGCGCGTGCGGCACCGGGTCGGGGTCTCGCGGTCGGTGACCTACCACGTGGAGACCCGCGGGGACGTCTCGGCGAGCGTGCGCCGCTTCAAGCGCCTGGCCCAGCAGACCTACGACGACGCCCGTGGCTGGCGCTCGGCCGGCGTCCGCTTCACCCGCGTGCGCTCGGGCGGCGACTTCACCCTGGTGCTCGCCGAGGCCTCCACCCTCACCGACTTCTCGAGCGAGTGCTCCACGCAGTGGTCGTGCCGCGTCGGCCGCTACGTGGTGATCAACCAGACCCGGTGGCGGCACGCGTCCCCGGCCTGGAACGAGGCGGACGGCTCGCTGCGCGACTACCGGCACATGGTCGTCAACCACGAGACCGGGCACTGGCTCGGCCAGGGCCACAGCACCTGCCCGGGGTCGGGTCAGCCGGCGCCGGTGATGATGCAGCAGTCCAAGGACCTCGGCGGCTGCACCTTCAACCCGTGGCCCGTCGCGGGAGAGATCTCCCGGGTGGCCGGCTAGCAGGTGTGCACGGTGCGTACCGGTGGTGAGATCCGTGCCACGCGCGGCCCCGCGGTGAGCGTGCCGGGACGCAGCCCGCGACCGGGTGGCGGAGCCCGGTCGTGCACACGGTCGTCACCTGCGCTTAACCTCTCTCCTGTGTGTCCTGTGACGACCCCGGCGGGCAACGGTGCCCCCCGCGGCCACCGCGTCGAGCGCGGTGCTGGTCCCTGCGGCGAGGTGTCGGCATGAGCGCCCGGCCCACGCTCCGCGTCCTCGGCTGCTCGGGCTCCTACCCGGGGCCGGAGTCGCCCGCCTCGTCCTACGTGCTCGAGGCGCCCTTCGACGACGGCACCGGTGAGCGCACCTGGCGCGTCGTCGTCGACCTCGGCAGCGGCGCGCTGAGCAACCTCCAGCGCTGGAGCGACCCGCTCGGCGTCGACGCGGTGCTCATCAGCCACCTGCACGCCGACCACTGCCTCGACCTGTGCGGCTACTACGTGATGCGCAAGTACCACCCCACCGGGCAGCAGCCGATGATCCCCGTCTGGGGCCCCGAGGACACCGCCGGCCGCATGGCGCGGGCCTACGACCTGCCCGAGGAGCCGGGCATGAGCGAGGAGTTCGACTTCCTCGACTGGGCCGACGCACCCGCCGAGGGCGTCCGGGTCGGCCCGTTCACGGTGCACACCCGCGCCGTCGACCACCCCGTCCTGGCCTACGGCATGCGCATCGAGGTGGACGGGGCGGTGCTGGCCTACACCGGCGACACCGGGCCCTGCCCGCAGCTGAGCGAGCTCGCGCGTGACGCGGACGTGCTGCTGGCCGAGGCGTCGTTCCGCGAGGGCGACGTCAACCCGCCGAACCTGCACCTGACGGCCGCCGAGTGCGGCACCCTGGCCACCGAGGCGGGGGTGCAGCACCTGGTGCTCACCCACATCCCGCCGTGGTACGAGAAGGCCCCGCAGGTGGACGAGGCGCGCAGCACGTTCGGCGGTGGGCGGATCTCGCTCGCCGAGCCGGGGATGCTCGTCGAGCTCTGAGCCCTAGCCCTGCCCTGAGACCTGAGCCCTGCCCTGAGACCTGGGCCCTGCGCTGGTGGCGCGGGTCCCTGGTCCCTGGTGCCGGGGGTGCTGGCACCACTCCTGCGCGACACGGCCGCGGACCAGGGTGATCCCCGAGGTGGGCGTCTGGGTCCGCATGGCAGGGTAAAGGCCATGATCACCGTCGAGGCCCTGACGAAGACCTACGGGGCGTACACCGCCGTGGACGACGTGTCGTTCACGGCTGAGCCCGGCCGGGTCACCGGCTTCCTCGGCCCCAACGGTGCCGGCAAGACGACCACCATGCGGATGATGGTCGGGCTCACCCCGCCCACCTCCGGTCGCACCCTCATCGGTGGCCACGCCTACGCCGACATCCCCAACCCCGGGCGGCACGTGGGCGTCCTGCTCGACGCCTCCGCGCAGCACGCCGGCCGGTCCGGCCGCGAGGTGCTGAGCCTCGGCGCCAAGGTCATGGGGCTGCCGTCGTCCCGGGTGGACGAGATGCTGGCGCTGGTCTCCCTCACCGACACCGAGGCCAAGCGCAAGATCCGCAACTACTCCCTCGGCATGCGGCAGCGGCTCGGCATCGCGCACGCGCTGCTCGGCGACCCGCAGGTGCTCATCCTCGACGAGCCCGCCAACGGCCTCGACCCCGCGGGCATCCGCTGGATGCGGGGGCTGCTGAAGGGCTTCGCCGACCGCGGCGGCACCGTGCTGCTCTCCAGCCACCTGCTGCACGAGGTCGAGATCATCGCCGACGAGATGGTGGTCATCGGCCAGGGCCGGATCGTCGCCCGCGGCACGCGCGAGACGCTCACCGCCGGCAGCCAGGGCGGCAGCCAGACCATGAGCGAGGACAACGACCGGCTCGCGGCGACCCTGCGCGCCCAGGGCGTCCAGGTCGACCCCGCCGGCGCCGGGCTGCAGGTCGCGGCCGAGCCGGCCGTGATCGGCCGCGCCGCCCTGGAGGCCGGCGTGGTGCTCACCGACCTGCGCGCCACGTCCGTCAACCTCGAGGACCTCTTCCTCGAGCTCACCTCCGACACCCAGCGCGAGGCGCCCGGCGCCCCCGCGAGCACGCCCGCCGACCAGGGAGCCTCCGCATGAGCCACGCCGCCCCCGCCGCCCAGCTGGCCATCGACGTCAGCGCCACCGCCCGCGTCCCGTTCACCCGCCTCGTCGGGGTCGAGTGGCGCAAGATGACCGACACCCGCGCCGGTTTCTGGCTGATGCTGATCACGGGCCTGCTGCTCATCGCGGCCATCGGCATCACCGAGCTGGTGGTGCAGCTCAACGACCTCGGCATCGGCTTCAACGGCTGGGTGCAGGTGATGATCACCCCGCTGACGCTGCTGCTGCCGGTCTTCCCGATCATCGCCGTCACCAGCGAGTGGGGCCAGCGCACCAGCCTCGTCACGTTCACCCTGGAGCCGCACCGGCTGCGGGTGCTCCTGGCCAAGCTCGTGGCCGTGGTGCTCTTCGCGGTCGGCGTCATCGTCGTCTCCGTCGGGCTCGCGGCGATCGCCAACGTCGTCAACGCCGGGATCGACGGCTCCTCGCCGGAGTGGAACCTGCCGGCGGCGACGCTGACCTGGATCATCGTCCAGCTGCTCTGCTACTTCCTCATGGCCTTCGGCCTGGCGACCGTGACCCTGTCCTCGCCGGGCGGCATCGCCTTCTTCTACGTGGTGGCGCTGCTGCTGCCGCTGGTCGTCTACTCGATCCTGCTGGCGCTGCTCAGCTGGGCGCCGGACGTCATCCCCTACATCGACATGAACTACTCGATGGCGCCCTACCTGGCGGCGGAGAACGACCCCACGGTGATGTTCCTGGAGAAGAAGCCGCTGGCCGTGGTCACCTCGATCCTGCTGTGGGTCGTGCTGCCCTTCGTCATCGGCTTCCGGCGGGTGCTGACCTCCGAGCCGAAGTGACCCGCTCACGCGTCGGGGGATAGCGTCGCGGTCATGACTGCACGCGAGGACGGCCGGCGCGACGACGAGCTGCGACCCATCACGATCACCCGCAACTGGCTCGACCACGCGGCGGGCTCGGTGCTGGTGGAGTTCGGCAGGACCAAGGTGCTGTGCGCGGCCTCCGCGTCCGAGGGCGTGCCGCGCTGGCGCAAGGGCTCCGGCCTGGGCTGGGTGACGGCCGAGTACGCGATGCTCCCCGCCTCCACGAACACCCGCTCCGACCGCGAGTCGGTCAAGGGCCGCATCGGCGGCCGCACGCACGAGATCTCCCGGCTCATCGGCCGCTCGCTGCGGGCCGTCGTCGACTACGAGGCCCTGGGCGAGAACACGATCCAGCTCGACTGCGACGTCCTGCAGGCCGACGGCGGCACCCGCACCGCTGCCATCACGGGCGCCTACGTGGCGCTCGCGGACGCCGTCGCCCACCTGCGCTCCACCGGCGCGCTGAAGGGCGAGCCGCTGACCGGCTCGGTGGCCGCGGTCTCCGTGGGCATCATCGACGGCGTCCCGCGGCTGGACCTGCCCTACGTCGAGGACGTGCGCGCCGAGACCGACATGAACGTCGTGATGACCGGCGCCGGGTCGTTCGTGGAGGTGCAGGGCACTGCCGAGGGCGCGGCCTTCGACCGCGAGGAGCTCAACGCGCTCCTCGACCTCGCCGCGGGCGGCTGTGCGGACCTGACGGCGCTGCAGAACGAGGCTCTCGCGCGATGACGGCAGCGGGGAGCGTCCGCGTCCACCTGGCCTCGCGCAACGCCAAGAAGGTGGCGGAGATGCAGCGCATCCTCGCCGAGCACCTGCCCGGCATCGAGGTCGTGGGCCTGGACGACGTCCCCGCCTACGACGAGCCGGTCGAGGACGCACCCGACTTCGACGGAAACGCCCTGATCAAGGCTCGGGCCGGGTTCGCCGCCACTGGGCTGCCGACCCTGGCCGACGACTCCGGGCTCTGCGTGGACGCCCTCAACGGCATGCCGGGCGTGCTCTCGGCGCGCTGGTCCGGGCCGCCCAAGAGCGACGAGCGGAACAACGCGCTGCTCCTGGCGCAGCTGCACGACGTCCCGGACGAGCGGCGCGGTGCCCACTTCCGCTGCTCCGTGGCGCTCGTGGACGGGGACGGCCCGGAGGGGGAGACCGTCGTGCAGGGCCGGATGGACGGGCACGTCGTGCGCGAGGTCCGCGGGGAGGGCGGCTTCGGCTACGACGTCCTCTTCGTCGCCGACGACCTCCCCGGCCGCACCACCGCAGAGCTCACCAAGCAGGAGAAGGACGCCATCTCCCACCGCGGCCGCGCGCTGCGGGAGCTGGGCCCGGTGGCGGCGGCGCGGCTGCGCTGAGCCGCCAGGGCTTCTACTCGCAGGCCACGCCGTCGCCGTCGTAGTCCAGGTCGTACACGTCTGAGCCGACGATGTACACCGGGCCCGAGACATAGGCGGGACCGTTCCCGGAGCCGCCAGCACAGTCCACATCGCTCGCGATGGGGACACAGGCGCCGGAGTAGTTGGAGTTGCAGTTGCTGACGGGCTCGACGTAGGTGCCGATCGTGGTGACCTGCGGGCGTGGACGACGTGCGACGTACCGCTTGACGACGGACCGGGAGACGACTTCGCCATCGACCTCCTTGACTCGGCGAACGATGACGCGCACGCCGTCCTTGCCGCGCTGAGTGACCTTCCGGACGCCCTTGTCGAGGCTGGAGGAGCGATGCGTCACCGAACCGTGCTTGATGTCGACGCGCTCGCGTTGGCGAGTGAACACGACGACCGGCGCCGGCTCCTCCGTCGGAGATTCAGCGCTCTCGGCATCGGGGCTCTCACTCTCCTGAGATTCGACGGACGCGGTTGCCGATGCCGCCGTAGCCGTGGGACTCGTGTCTGCACTGACGTTGGAGATCGAGGCGCTCGGAGCGGCGCATGCGCTGAGCGCCAGGGCCAAGGGAAGTAAGGCGACGTCGACACGGAGTCGGCGGCGGGGAGGCATGCAGGCGTCGGTCACGACCGGAACGGTAGGACGTCGCCGTCAGCGTGTCCGGCGTTCTGGCGATCCTGACCAGGTTTGGGGGCGCCGTTGCTCGCTATACGTGCCGAAGGCGGGACTTGAACCCGCACGCCCTGGGGCACAGCATCCTAAGTGCTGCGTGTCTGCCTGTTCCACCACTTCGGCTCGGACCCGGAGGCCCTGGACCATCCTAGGAACGGGCCGACGGAGGTGTTGCGTCGGACCCCAGCCCGTGAGGTGTTCGGCCCGCGAGCGAGGGGCGACTCACGTTGCGTCCGCACCACGTGGGTGTCTGGGCATGGCAGTTCGGGCACAGGTACCGCAGGTTGTCCCGCTCGTTGTTGTGGAAATCCCCGTCGATGTGGTCGATCTCCAGGAGTAGCGGCTGTCCTTGCCACTCGGAGCCCAGGTCGCAGATCTCGCAGCGGAGCGGCCGGTTGATCTCAGCGAGAGCTCGCCGCAGCAAGTACGGCTTTGCGCGCGGGCTGTCGCTGGAGCGGCGGACCAACACCTGATCGGCTGAGAGCCTGGTGCGGTGGGCGCCATTGGTGAAGCGAACGAAGTGCGAGGTGTCGATCCCGAACCGCTTGATCCGCCTGCTGATGTGCGCATGTCCGCCTCCGGACTGTTTCAGCCCGAGGTAGCGCAGTACGCCAGCCATGGACGAACTGTGCTCGACGGCCTCGGCAAGGATGCGACGGGTGTATTTCTCGGCAGGCATGCCCTGACGCTAGAAGCCTGCGCCGACACCGTCCCGGCCGAGAACTATCCTGCGTCGGGTGAGCGAGGACATTGCCGACGACGTCGCGCCCGCCGCCGTCCTGGCCGCCGGGCCGCAGCAGATCGACCTCGCGGACGACGGGCTGCTGCTGCGTCCGTACCTGCCGGCCGACGTCCCGATGCTCGTGCAGGCGTTCACGGATCCCGTGACCCGCACCTGGAACCCGGGGCCGACCGACCCCGAGGAGCTGGAGGCCTGGGTCGGCTCGCGCAACGACTGGTCGGACGGCAGCCACGCCTCCTGGGCCGTCGCCGACCGCGAGGACCTGCTGGTCGGGGCGGTCTCGCTGCACCACCTCGACCTGGAGCAGGGCGACGTGGAGGTCGGCTACTGGACCGCCCCCTGGGCCCGGGGCCGCGGGGCGGCCTCGGCCGCGGTCCGGGCGGTCTCGGCCTTCGCCCACGAGCGGCTGGACTGCCACCGCGTGCACCTGTTCCACGCGGTCGAGAACACCGGCTCGTGCGGAGTCGCCCGTCGCGCCGGCTTCGCGCTCGAGGGCACGCTGCGGCAGAGCTACCGCTACCCCGACGGGGTCCACCACGACGAGCACCTGCACGCCCGCATCGCCGGAGACCCCTGGCCGAGTCGGCAGTAGCTTGCTGCCGACTCACCGCCGAGTCGGCAGCAAGCTGCTGCCGACTCGGCGGGTGGTCGGGGTGGATGGAGCGGGGCGTCAGGCGAGGCCGAGGTCGCGGCGCAGCTTCGCGA
>NZ_JAMJPH010000016.1:0-58663 GCF_023554635.1 Nocardioides bruguierae | reverse complement strand
GGTGGGCGGTTTCGGGCGGCGGCCACCCCCCGCCGTGTGCGGCTCATTGTGGCCCCCCCCTCGGCGGGTGGTCGGGGTGGATGGAGCGGGGCGTCAGGCGAGGCCGAGGTCGCGGCGCAGCTTCGCGACGTGGCCGGTGGCCTTCACGTTGTACTGCGCGAGGGTGACGACGCCGTCCTCGTCGAGCACGACCGTGGAGCGGATGACGCCCTCGACGACCTTGCCGTACAGCTTCTTCTCGCCGAACGCGCCCCACGCACCCATGACGGCCTTGTCGGGGTCGGAGAGCAGCGTGATGCCCAGGGACTCCTTCTCCCGGAACTTCGCCAGCTTCTCCGGCTTGTCGGGGGAGAGGCCGAGCACCTCGTAGCCCTGGGCCTGCAGGGAGTCGAGCGACTCCGTGAAGTCGCAGGCCTGCTTGGTGCAGCCGGGGGTCATCGCGGCCGGGTAGAAGTACACGATCACCTTGCGGCCGCGGAACGACGACAGGGTGACCTCGGCGCCGGTGTCGTCGGGCAGGGTGAAGTCAGGGGCGGTGTCGCCGACGGCGAGGCGCTCGCTCACGGGTTTCTCCTCGGGCTGGGGGACGGTGCGGGTGCCGGGTCCGGGCGGACGCGGCGGGGCCAGTCTGCCGCGAGGGGAACACCGACGCGGCACACGGGGTTCCCAGTGTGCGAGACGTCCGTTGTTGCAAACCGCTTGCAAGAGCGTACGGTGAGCGAGTCCGTACGACACCCGTCGTCGGGCGCCCCCGATCCGCCAGCAGGAGACGCCCCGTGCACGTGCCCAACGGCTTCCTCGACGCCCCCACGTCGGTCGCCACCGGAGTGGTGGCCACCGCCGCCGTCGGTGTGGCCCTCGTCAAGGCGCGCAAGGAGCTCGACGACCGCACCGCCCCCATGGCCGGCCTCATCGCGGCCTTCATCTTCGCGGTCCAGATGCTCAACTTCCCGGTGGGAGCAGGCACGAGCGGGCACCTCATGGGCGGTGCGCTCGCCGCCGTCCTGGTGGGGCCGTGGACGGCGGTGCTCTCCACCAGCGTCGTCTTCATCGTCCAGGCCCTGCTCTTCGCCGACGGTGGCATCACTGCCCTCGGCACCAACATCGTGCTGATGGGGCTGTCCACGGTGCTGGTGGGCTACCTGGTCTTCCTCGGGATGCGGGCGGTGCTGCCCAAGCGCGCCTCGTTCGTCCCGCTCGCGGCGGCCCTCGGCGCGCTCGTCTCGGTGCCGGTGGCGTCCCTGGTCTTCGTGGTGCTCTACGCGATCGGCGGCAACGCCGACATCGACCTGTCGGCACTGGCCACGGCGATGGTCGGGGTGCACCTGCTGATCGGCATCGGCGAGGCCGTCATCACCTACCTGGCCGTGGCCAGCATCGTCAGCGTGCGGCCCGACCTCGTCCACGGCGCCCGTCCGCTGCTCGAGCAGCGACGCCTGGTCATCCACGACACCGCGCCCGCCACCAGCAGCCAGGAGACGTCCGCATGAGCACCGCCACCGAGGACCGCACCGACCAGGCCGAGGGCCGCCCGCGCGTCGCGACCCGCTGGGTGCTGGCCGGGACGCTGCTCGTCAGCCTCCTGCTCGCCGGCGTCGTCAGCTACTACGCGGCCTCCTCGCCGGACGGTCTCGAGCAGGTCTCCCAGACCCTCGGCTTCCACACCACCGAGACCGACCACGAGCTCTCCGACAGCCCCTTCGCCGACTACGGCACCGCGGGCGTCTCGGACGGTCGGCTCTCCGGCGGCATCGCCGGCGTGGCGGGCGTCCTGATCGTGCTCGTGCTGGCCGGTGGCCTCACCTGGGCGGTCCGCCGCCGGCGTCCGGAGCAGGACTCCACGGACCAGGCCTCGACGGGGGAGACCGCGGCCTGATGGGCGCCGACCACGGGCACACCCTGCACTGGCACGGCCACAGCCCGCTGCACCGTGCGCCCGCCCACCTCAAGGTGGTCGGGCTCGTGGTGTTCGTGCTGGCCGTCGTGGCCACCCCGAACCACTGGTACGCGGCCTTCGCCGGCTGGCTGGCGCTCCTCCTGGGCGTCATCGCGGTCTCCGGCGTGCCGCTGCGCTACCTGCTGCCGCGGATGGTCGTCGAGGTCCCGTTCGTCGTGTTCGCGGTGCTGCTTCCGTTCATCGCCCAGGGCGAGCGGGTCGAGGTGCTCGGCCTCTCGGTGTCGGCCTCCGGGCTGGTCGCCGCGTTCGGGCTGCTGGCGAAGGGCACCATCGGCGTGCTCGCCAGCCTCACCCTGGCCGCCACCACCGAGACCACGGCCCTGCTGATCGGCCTCCAGCGCCTGCGCGTGCCCGCCCAGCTGATCCAGATCATGTCCTTCATGGTCCGCTACCTCGACGTGGTCACCTCCGAGCTGGGGCGGATGCGGGTGGCCCGCGAGTCCCGCGGGTTCCGTGCCCGGGACCCGCGGCAGTGGCCGGTGCTGGCGCGCACCCTCGGGGCGCTTTTCATCCGCACCTACGAGCGCGGCGAGCGGGTGCACCTGGCCATGCTGTCGCGCGGCTACGACGGCACCATCCCCGAGGCCGCGCTGGCGGCTCCGGCCCGCGCGCACGGCTCGCACGGGCACGCCCACCACGGCGCGCCCCAGCCCGGGACCAGCACGCAGCCGCACCCGGGCCGCGCCGCCCGCGAGGTGGCCGCCCGGTGAGCACGCCCGTCCTCGACGTCGCCGGTCTCGCGTTCGCCTACCCCGACGGCCACCAGGCGCTGTTCGGCGTCGACCTGCACGTGCACGCCGGCGAGCGGGTCGCGCTGCTCGGCCCGAACGGCGCCGGCAAGACCACGCTCGTCATGCACCTCAACGGCATCCTGGGCCCGGACGCCGGCACGGCTGCCGGCTCGGTCGCGGTCAGCGGCCTCCCGGTGGCCAAGGACCACCTGCGGGAGATCCGTCGGCGCGTCGGGATCGTCTTCCAGGACCCCGACGACCAGCTGTTCATGGGCACCGTCCGCGCGGACGTGGCGTTCGGCCCCGCCAACCTCGGGCTGACCGGCGCCGCGCTGGACCGCCGCGTCATGGAGGCCCTCGAGCAGGTCGGCATGACCGAGTTCGTCGACCGTCCGCCGCACCACCTCTCCTTCGGGCAGCGGCGCCGCGTCGCGGTGGCCACCGTGCTGGCGATGCAGCCGGAGATCCTCGTCCTCGACGAGCCGTCGTCCAACCTGGACCCGGCCTCGCGCCGCGAGCTGGCCGACGTGCTGCGCAGCCTGGACGTGACGGTGCTGATGGTCACCCACGACCTGCCCTACGCCCTCGAGCTGTGCCCCCGGGCCGTCGTGCTGAGCGAGGGACGGGTCGTCGCGGACGCGCCCACGATCGAGGTGCTCACCGACGAGGCGCTCATGACCCGGCACCGCCTGGAGCTGCCCTGGGGGTTCGACCCGGCCGCCGCCGTCCGCCTCACGACCGGGTGACCCCCGGACCTGCTGAGTTGGTAGGTTTCTGACCGTGAGCACCGACCCGAGCGCCCTGGAGCGCGAGATGGAGGAGACCCGCCAGCGTCTGGCGGGCACGATCGACCAGCTCCTGCACCGCGCCAGCCCCAAGACGGTCGCCTCGCGGCAGGCCTGGAGCATCAAGGCCCACTACGTCGACCCGGCCACCGGCCAGCCCCGCACCGACAACATCCTCAAGACCGTCGGCACGGTCGTCGGGGTCGCCGCCGCCATCCTGGTGGTGCGCCGGCTCACCGCCTGACCGGGGTGGGCGTGAGCGACAAGACCCCGATCAAGATGCTCCACGACCGGGTGCTCGTGGAGATCGACGCCGAGGCCGGCGAGCGCCGGTCCTCCGGCGGCATCGTCATCCCCGCGACCGCGGCCATGGGCGCCAAGCGGCTCGCCTGGGCCAAGGTCGTGGCCGTCGGGCCGCAGGCCCGGGCCGTGCAGGCCGGCGACCGGGTGCTCTTCGACCCCGACGACCGCGGCGAAGTCGAGGTGCACGGCGAGACCTACGTCGTCATGCGCGAGCGCGACGTGCACGCGGTGGCCGCGGAGCGCGTCGGTGACGAGAGCACCGGCCTCTACCTCTGATCACAGATCGGCCACCCACCTGGTCGAGCACCCATCCACTTCTGCTCCACCCAGTTACGACGAAGGGCCCCGCCGATCGGCGGGGCCCTTCGTGCGTGCGGCCGGTGGGCCGTCGAGCGTCAGCGGCGCGAGCGCACCACGCGCACCTTCAGGACCTTGCTCGTCTCTCCCGTGGCGAGACCGCTGCCCGCCGCGTGCAGGCGGAAACGGACGGTCTGGCCGGCCTTGCGCAGACGCGGGTAGCGGACGACGGCGCGGCCGTCGTTGCGGGCCACGGTGCTGACGGTGCGCCAGCCGCGGGCGGTGCGACGCTGCAGGGTGAGCGGCTCGGAGTAGAGCGCGTCGGCGAGCACCCGGTCGGAGGCGGCCCGGCGACCTGCGGCCACGACGACCCGCTCGCTGGAGAAGCCCTTCAGCGAGGTGACGGCGCGGGGGCCGACCTCACCGTCGGTGACCACGCAGTCGACCGGGTTGGCGATCGCGGCGTTGTGGAAGGACTCGCCGAAGTGGTAGTTCGAGCCGCCGACCTGGGTCCACTCGACCTGGTACTCGGTGACGCCGGCCGGCCAGTCCGGGTGCTGGGCGAACTGGAAGCTCATCGTGTGCTGGACGCCCTCGTTCGCGTGCCAGTTGAACGTCCGGGTGCTGCCGTCGGCGAAGCGGACACGCACGTTGATGTCCGTCGTCTGGTCGACCGGGAAGTTGGACGGGTACGGGACCGTCAGCGCGGTGCAGGTCGGGTCCGGGTAGCGCCAGTTCCAGTCGAACGAGCCGTCACCGGTCATGGCCGGCGGGTTGGTGGCGAACACCGGGCCCGGCTCGGACGGGGTCTCGGTCGGCGTCTCGGTCGGCGTCTCGGTGGGGGTCTCCGAGGGGGTCTCGGTGGGGGTCTCGGTGGGCGTCTCGGTCGGCGTCTCGGTCGGCGTCTCGGTCGGCGTCTCGGTCGGCGTCTCGGTGGGGGTCTCCGAGGGGGTCTCCGTGGGCTCCTCGGACGGCGTCCCGGTCGGCTCCTCCGACGGCGTCGTGCCCGCGGCCGGCGTGTAGTGGAGCGAGTAGTGGCTCAGGTCCTTGAAGACCGTCTTGCCGTTCTTCAGCGTGGTCTCGTAGGTCAGCGTGACGCTGGCGGGGTGCGGGTCCGTGGTCTCGACGACCCGCGGGCCGTCGCCCTGGCTCGAGGAGCCGGACTTCACGCAGTAGTAGTCGATGACGTAGCCCTCGGGGGCGCTCACGGTCAGCGAGGTGACGCTGCCGGTCACGTCGATCTTGCCGGAGCCGCTGCCGGTGGTGGCGAGGTAGTCCACGCACACCTTGTCGTCGTCCACGGCGCTGCGCGAGGCGACCGAGCCCGCGGTGGCGGGGCCGGAGAGGCCGGCGAGGGCCAGGGCGCCGGCGAGTGCGGCCACGGTCGTTCCCGTCAGAGCGGTGGCGGCCAGGGTGCGGGTGTGGGTCATCGGCGTCCTCGTGCAGTTCAGGGCTGGTGCGGGGGCGACGGAACGTCCGTCAGGGTGACGATGTCAGATCGCATCACGAACAAGGACGGTTGTACTGCGAATGTAGGTGTTTCGTGGATGAACTGATGACGAGGCGAGGCTCAGGTGCCCGTCCCGCGGCGGGCGCTCCTCGGGGACAGGACGGCCGCGTCCGATGAGGGGACAGGGGCCCGTTCCGTAAGTCAGGGGTGCGGGTCCGCGGCGGAGAAGAAGGTCGTCGAGTCGTGGCCGGGAGCACTCGTGTAGCCGTCGTGCCGGGCAGTGGCCCGCCTCGTCCGCCTGCGTCGCCGCGGGTCAGGCCCTTCTGCGCGCGGAAGGCGAGGGACGAGGTCCGGAGTCGGAGTTCGTCCGTGCACCAGCCGAGAGGCACGGGCCGGTGTCGATGCCCGCAGGTCGACGAGACGCCGCCACGGGACGCGGAGGCGTGAGCGACGTCTCACAGCGAACTCGTAAAGATTCCGTGGTCGGCTCAAGGCCCGGCGTCGCGGCTCCGAAGAAGGAGAGTAAGAGACGCGCGGGCCGCCCGTCCCTGGGGAGGGAGGACGGCCGCTGCCCGTCCCACACCTTGGAGAGCCATCCATGTCTGACCGCACGACCCCTGCGGGCCGCGCCACGACCCGCGTGCTGCCCGCGGGCGACCGACACATCGTCGACCGTCTGTCCTACGGCCACACGCCCGCCCTCGCCCGCCAGGTGCGCAACGCCGGTGGCGGCCTGCGCTGGTTCGAGCGACAGCTCACGCCCCGCAAGGTCAAGGACCGCGGCACGGGCGCCTACCTGACCTGGTTCCCCAGCCTCTCCCGCACCCCGGAGGACCTCTACCAGCGCAAGAAGTCCGGTGTGGAGGAGAACTGGGAGGTCATGAACGACTACCAGTCCTACGTGATCCTGCGCCGCACCTACTCCCAGCGCCAGGTGCTGGAGCTGATGACGGAGCTCTGGGAGAACCACCTGCACGTGCCGGTCGGCGCCGACGCCGCCTTCACCTGGCGCAAGCGCTACGGCGACGTCATCCGCAAGCACGCCCTGGGTCGCGTCGACCGGCTGCTGCAGGCCGCCGTGCTGCACCCCGCGATGCTGCTGGCCCTGGACGCCGGCATCTCCACCTGGCAGCACCCGAACGAGAACCTCGCCCGCGAGCTGCTCGAGCTGCACACGGTGGGCCGCGGCGAGTACACCGAGGACGACGTCAAGCAGGCCGCCCAGGTCCTCACCGGGTACCACGTGGACCTCTGGGGCACCTTCGCCTTCTCCTACAGCACGGCCGACCACGCGGTGGGCCCGGTGAACGTGATGGGCTGGAAGCACGCCAACGCCGACGCCGACGGGCGGCCCGCGGCCCGCAGCCTCGTGCGGTACCTGGCGCACCACCCGGCGACCGCCGAGCGGATCGCTCGCAAGCTCGTCGTCAAGCTCGTCTCGGACGCGGCGCCGCAGACCCTCGTCCGGCGTCTGGCACGGATCTACCTCGAGCACGACACCGACATCCGCCCGGTGCTGCGGGCGCTCGTCCGCTCCGAGGAGTTCCGCGACGCGCGCGGCCAGAAGGTGCGCGACGCGGGCGAGGACGTGGTGGCCACGCACCGGGCCCTCGGGGTCCGGGTCACCGAGCCCGGCGAGAAGGCCCGCGGCACCGGCAACGGCTGGGCCGCCCACACCCTCCCGACCCAGTGCCAGCGGCTCGGTCTCAAGCCCTTCGACTGGCCCCGGCCCGACGGCGCCCCGATCACCGACGACGCGTGGGCGACGCCCTCACGGATGCTGGGCGGGTCCCGCAACCACTGGCTCATGGCCGGCTCGTACTGGCCCAGCCGCGGCATCGTCTACCGCAAGCCGACCGCCTGGCTGCCGCAGCGGCGCATGCGGTTCGGTGCCTTCGTCGACCACCTCTCCCGGACGATGCTCGGGGTCCCGGCCACGCGGAGGGTCGTCGTCGCCTGCTGCCGGGCCGCGGACGTCTCCGCCTCGGACGTGGTCCACGCCGAGCACCCGGTCATCGTCCACCGCCTCGGCTTCGTGCTCACCACGCTGCTCGACAGCCCCACCCACCTCTCTCGCTGATGCTGCGTCGCTGCCCGCCGCGCGACCCGTCGACCTGCACAGACCCCCGCCAGGAGTCCGCATGACCACCCGCCCCGCCCCGTCCGCCCCCACGCTCTCGTCCACGACCCCGACCTGCTGTGCGGAGATGGCCGGCATGGCCGCCCTCAGCCGCCGCGGCCTGCTGCGCGGCGGGCTGGTCGCCGCCGGCACCACCGCGACCTTCGGCTCCGCCGTGCTCACCGCGTCCCCGTCAGCCGCCGCCAGCGCGGAGTCGGTGCTGGTCGTCCTCTCGCTGCGCGGGGCCATGGACGGCATGTCCGTCGTCGTGCCCTACGGCGACGACGTCTACTACGAGGCGCGGCCGCGGATCGCCGTGCCCCGCACCGAGCTGCTCGCCAAGGACGGGTTCTTCGGGCTCCACCCCCGGATGAAGCCCCTCCTGCCGCTGTGGAACGGCGGCGAGCTGGCGTTCGTGCACGCCGCCGGGCTGCCGAGCGTGAACCGCTCCCACTTCGCCGCCATGGAGGAGCTGGAGGACGCCGCCCCGGGCTCGGCCCGGCGCGAGGGGTGGCTCAACCGGCTCGTGGGCACCGACAGCGTCCGCAGCGCCACCGAGGGCGTGGGCCTCATCTCCGGGGCGGCTCCCACCTCCCTGCTCGGCCGCCAGCCCACCTTCGTCACCCAGGCGATCGACGACATCGAGATCCCCGGGCCGTCGTGGGACGCCGCGCGCGCCCGCCAGCGCGAGCGGGGGCTGCGGACGATGTGGAAGGGCGAGAAGGGGGTGCTCGGGCGCGCGATGCGGCAGACCTTCGGTGCCGTGGACGACTTCGCGCCCGCGCGACGGCAGCGCTCGCGGGCTGCCGACTACCCGCAGGGTGACCTCGGGGCGGCGCTCGCCGACGCGGCGCGCCTCATCCGTGCCGACATCGGCACCGACGTCATCACCCTCGACCAGGGCGCCTGGGACATGCACAGCCGGCTCGGCACCCTCGAGTGGGGCCAGATGATCCGCAACGTCGACGAGCTGGCCTCGGCCCTCGCGACCTTCTTCTCCGACCTCGGCGACCAGCGGCACAAGGTGACCCTGGTGGCGCTCAGCGAGTTCGGCCGGCGGGTCGAGGAGAACCAGAACCAGGGCCTCGACCACGGCCACGGCAACGTGATGATGGTGGCCGGTGCCGGGGTGCGCGGCGGTCAGCACTACGGCACCTGGCCGGGGCTGTCCATGGGCGTGGACTCCGACCTCACCGTCACCACCGACTACCGCCAGGTGCTGGGGGAGATCGTGCAGAAGCGGTTCAGCGCCACCGCGGTCGCCGACGTGTTCCCCGGCCTGCACTACGAGCCGCTGGGGTTCCTGCGGCAGTCGTGAGCGCTCAGTCGCGGTCGGCGTGCTCTCGCTTGGTCAGGGTGCGGCCGGCCCACAACGCCCACGCGACGAGCACCGGCTGGAAGAACAGGCGCAGGAACCGGGCTCGGTCGGTGTCGAGGCCGAAGGCGTCGGTCTGCTCCACGTACTGGGCGACGTTGCCGGGGAAGATCGCGACGTAGAACGCGGCCAGCAGCCCACCGACGAGCCGCTGGTGCCGGGGGAGCAGCACGAACGCCGAGCCCAGCGCGATCTCCACGACCCCGGAGCCGAGCACCACCGCGTCGTCGTCGACCGGCACCCAGTCGGGCACCTGGGCCTGGAACTCCTCGCGCAGCACCGTGAGGTGCGCGGTGCCGGCGGCGGTCATCAGCGAGCCCAGGACGATCCGGGCGAGGGTGCGGAGCATGCCTCGAACCTACGACCGCCTCCGGCCGGCGAGGGTCACCCGCGGGGGCTGCCCACCTCGAGGTCCAGGGGCGCGACGTCGGTGCGGACCCAGCTCTCGGCAGCGTCCACCAGGGCCCCCGTGCGGGACCAGGAGACGGCGCGGATGCGCAGGACGGGGGTGGCCGGCCCGGCCTCCAGGGCCTCGGCCACGGCTCCCCGAGGACTCCTCGCGTGCAGGGAGCGACGGGTGCCGACCGGTGCGTGGCCGCCGGCAGCCAGCGCCGCGGCGAGCGGGTCACCGCCCCGGCCGTCGGGGGTGCCGGCGTCCAGGGCCGCCGCGACCACGGCGTCGACGGGCGGCGGCTGGAGGTGGGTGCTGAGCAGCGCAGGTGTGCCGTCGAGCAGGTGCAGCCGCCCCAGCTCGTGGCCGCGGGTGCCGTCCGGCACCTCCAGCAACCGGGTGGCCCAGGGCGGCAGCACGGCCTCGCCGCGGGTCCGGACCTCCAGCTCGACCAGGGGGTGCTCGGGCCCGTAGGCAGCCTCCAGGACGGCGGCGGGGTCGGTGACGGGCCAGCCGGTCGGTGCGTCGGGCTCGTCGCCGCGCACGAACACCCCGCGGCCGGCGACCCGGCGGGCCACCCCCTGCTCCTCCAGGTGCGCGAGCGCCTGCCGCACGGTCGCGCGGGAGAGCGAGTAGCGCCCGCCCAGGTCGGACTCGCTGGGGAGGCGGTCACCCGGCCCCAGGTCGCCGGCCGCCACCTGCGCGGCCAGGGCCTCGGCCAGCTGTCGGTAGTAGGGCACGGGGGAGGAACGGTCGATGGACGGGTCCGGCACGGCAGCCTCCTGGCACGACCGCCCGGAGGGGGGAAGGTGCGTGGGCGGCGTGACCGGAGCCTAGGAGCCCGGTGACCGGTTGACCAGGGTCGTGCCGACCGTCCGTCCGGTGCGGTCGGGCCGGACGAGATGCACCGTCCGCATCGCCCGGACGAGGCGGTCGGACCGGTCAGGCGGGACCGTCCGCACCGATCCGCGTCCTCGCGGCCGCTGCGCCCGTTACCGCCGACATGCCCACGAGCGTGCCCCGGGTGGGCGGCGGGACGGCGGCGACACGCCGGTCGCCGTGCCGGGCGAGGCGGAGGGTCAGGAGGCCACGCCGACCCGGCGGAGGATCTCGGAGAGGTGGGCGTGCTCGAGCGCCCAGCGGGTCATCCGGTCGACGAGCCCGACGAGCCCGACGTCGTGCGGCCGGGACGCGGTGCGGATGACCAGCTCCTGCGTGGCGAGGGGGAGCGCGTAGGCGGCCACCTTCTCGCGGATGCCCATGAGCAGGTGCTCGCCGGCGTGGCTGAGCTGCCCGCCGATGACCACCTCGGCCGGGTTGACCAGGCTGACCGCGGCGGCGATGCCCGCGCCCAGCACCCGCCCCGCCTCGCGGACGAGGTCCACGGCCACGGGGTCGCCCGCCTGGAGCCGGGCGACGACGTCAGCCGCCCCGGCGGCGTCGACGCCGGCGTCGTTCAGGTCGCGGGCGATCGCCCAGCCCCCGGCGTAGGCCTCGACGCAGCCGCGCTTGCCGCACCGGCACAGGGGCTGGACCGCGCCGTCGCCGACGCCCACGTGGGTGTGCCCGAGGTCGCCGGCGGCGCCGCGGGCACCGGACAGGAGTGCGCCGTTGAGGACGAGGCCGGCGCCGACGCCGGTGCCGACCTTGACGAACAACAGGTCGCGCATGCGTCCGGTGGAGACCACCTCGCCCCACGCCATGGCGTTCACGTCGTTCTCGACCAGCACGGGCACCCGCAGCCGCGGGCCCAGCACCTCCGGGACGTTCATGCCGTCCCACCCGGTCATGATCGGCGGGCTGACCACGCGGCCGGCCGGCTGCTCGATCGGGCCGGGCAGGGAGACCCCCAGGGCCCAGGCGGGGAGGTCGTCGCGGGTCGGCAGTGCCTCCAGCCCGCGGACGACGGCGTCGAGCACGGGCTCGGGGCCGGCCGTGATGTCGAGCGACACCTCCTGCTGGGAGAGCACGGCACCCCGCAGGTCCACGTGCGCGAAGCGGGCGGCCGAGGCGCCGACGTCGGCGATCAGGAGGCTGCCGGCCGAGGCGTCGAAGGAGAAGCGGGCGGCGGGCCGTCCCCGCGAGCCGCCCACGGCACCGGTGTCGGTGACCAGGCCGAGGTCGAGCAGCTCGTCGAGGCGCGCGTTGACGGTGTTGCGGGCCCATCCGGTGACCCGGGCGATGCTCGCGCGGGTCTCGCTGCGACTGCTGGCCACGAGGCGCAGCAGCTCGGTGGCGCCCTCTGACACGTCAGGCACGTCCGCCTCCTTCGTCTGTCGTGCGGGTCACCCTATTAGGCACAACAGTTCAGATTCAAGCGGGCGTTTTGGGTCTTGACGGGTGTGATCGAGCCCACTTAATGTGCATCACAAGTCAAAAAGGAGGCGACATGATCCCGATCCGTACCCGCTACCTCGTGGCCGCGCTGGCCGTCCCGTCCCTGCTGCTCACCGCGTGCGGCAGCGACTCCGACGCCGGCTCGGGCTCCGAGTCCGAGAGCGTGGCCGCCGTCATCAAGGGCCTGGACAACCCGTTCTTCCAGGCCATGCGTGACGGCCTGACGGACGAGGCCGACGCGGACGGCATCTCCGTGGAGGTGCAGGCGGCGCAGGACATCTCGGACACCACCGGCCAGGCCGAGCGCCTGACCGCCCTGGCGCAGCAGGACTTCGGCTGCTTCGTCGTGAACCCCATCAGCGGCAACAACCTGGTCCAGGGGCTCGCCGGCATCGACGTGCCCGTGGTCAACATCGACCAGCCCCTCGACAGCGACGCCGCCGAGGCCGCGGGGGTCGAGGCCGCCACCTACATCGGCACGGACAACGTCTCCGCGGGCGAGCTCGCCGGCGAGCACATGGTCGAGCTCGTGGGCTCCGGCTCCATCGGCATGATCGGCGGCATCGCCGGCAACATCACCTCGGAGGACCGGCTGACCGGCTTCGAGAACGCCGCCGGCGACACCCTCGACCTGCTGCCCGTCGTCTCGGCGGACTGGAACCGCCAGCAGGCCCTCACCGCGGCCACCGACCTGATGACGGCGAACCCCGACCTGGTCGGCATCTTCGCGGCCAACGACGACATGGCACTCGGCGCAGCGCGCGCCGTGGCGAACGCCGGGAAGACCGACGAGATCGCCGTCATCGGCCTCGACGGCAACGAGGAGGCGCTGCAGGCCGTGGCTGACGGCACGCTCGACGCCACCGTCGCGCAGTACCCCTACGCCATCGGTCAGCTCGGAATGCAGGCCTGCGAGGCGCTGGTCGCGGGTGACGACGTCCCCGAGAGCATCGAGGCCCCCGTCGCCCTCGTGACCCCCGACGTGGCCGAGGAGGCGCTGAGCGCCTTCCCCGCCCCGTTCGAGGAGTTCGACAACCCGCTCGACTGAGCGACCCCGACCCCTCACGGGGACGGACCGGCGGTCGGGGTGGCGATCCCGCCCCGACCCCCGGGTGACCACCCGTCACCTCGCCGGCCCCACCCCGTCCGTCCCACCTCCGTCCCCCGGCCGTCCCGCAGAGCAAGGAGCGCGCATGACCACCGTGACGCACGCAGCGTCCCCGACCGACGAGAGCACCCAGCCCTCGCCACCCACGACCGGCTGGCGCACCCGGCTCAAGGACCCCGGCTCCTGGGCGGAGTGGGCGGCGCCCCTCGGCTTCCTGGTGATGGTGCTGATCTTCCAGTCGCTCAACACCACGTTCCTCAGCCTCGGCAACATCGAGGCGATGCTCGCCGCGGCGGCGATCCTGATCGTCCTGGCCACCGGCCAGACCTTCACGGTCGCGACCGGCGGCATCGACCTGGCCGTGGCCTCCACCATGACCTTCTCGGCCATCATCTTCGGCACCGTCTTCGCCGCCGGAGCCCCGGTCGGCGTCGCCATGCTCGCCTCCGTGGCGGCCGGGACCGGCTTCGGGCTGGTGCAGGGGCTGTTCATCGGACGCGGTCGGATCACCGACTTCATCGTGACCCTCGGCGGGTTCTCGGTGGCCTCGGGCCTGGCGCTCGTGGTCTCCGACGGGCAGCCGACGACGATCATCGACCGCTTCCTGCTCCGCTTCGCCACCGGCTCGGTGTGGATCATCGGCTACCCGGTCCTCGTCGCCGTGCTCGTCGCCGTGCTGGCCCACGTCGTCCTGTTCCACACCCGCTTCGGCACCCACGTGCTCGCCGCCGGCGGCTCGGAGGAGGCCGCCACCGCCACCGGCATCAGCGTGGCCCGGGTCAAGACGGCCGTCTACACGATCTCCGGGAGCTGCGCGGGCATCGCGGGCGTGCTCCTCGTCGCCCGGATCGGTGCGGCCGAGCCCGCGGCGAACACCCAGTTCCTGCTCAACTGCGTCGCTGCCGTCGTCCTCGGTGGCGTGGCGCTCGTCGGCGGCCGCGCCACCATCGTGGGCCCGTTCTTCGGGGCCCTGCTGCTGACCGGACTGACCAACGGCCTCACCCTCGTCGGGGTCTCGCAGTACTACCAGCCCGTCGCCGTCGGCTGCGTCGTCGTGGCCGCCGCCTTCCTCTCGAGGTACCAGAAGTGACCCAGACGACCATCGACCCCAGCAGCCCCACCGCCCCCGCCGACGTCCTCGTCCGCGCCTCTGGCGTCTCCCTGTCCTTCGGCAACGTCCAGGCGCTCAAGGACGTCGACGTCGAGCTGCGCCGCGGTGAGGTCACCGCGATCGTCGGCGACAACGGCGCCGGCAAGTCCACCCTGGTCCGCTGCATCTGCGGCGTGCACACGCCCGACTCCGGCACCATCGAGCTGGACGGCAGCCAGGTGTCCTTCAAGACGCCCGAGGAGGCGCGCCGCGCCGGCATCGAGACCGTCCACCAGAACCTGGCCCTCGTCGAGGACCTCACGGTCTGGCAGAACCTCTTCCTCAACCGCGAGCTGACCAGGGGCGTGGGCCCGCTGCGCCTGCTCGACCGCCGCGCGATGAAGAAGGAGGCGCAGCGGATGGTCTCCGGGCTGTCCGTGAACGTCCCCGAGGTGACCTCCAAGGTGCGCCGCCTCTCGGGTGGCCAGCGCCAGGCGGTCTCCATCTGCCGCGCCGCCGGCTTCTCCAGCGGCCTGGTGATCATGGACGAGCCCACCGCGGCGCTCGGCGTCCAGGAGACCGCCCGCGTCGAGGAGCTGATCCTGCGGCTGAGGTCCGAGGGTCACGCCGTGCTGCTCATCAGCCACAACTTCGCCCAGGTCATGCGCCTCTCGGACCAGGTCTGGGTCATGCGCGCCGGCCGGTGCGTCGCCGGACGTCGCACCGCCGAGACCACCGGCGAGGAGATCGTCGCACTCATCACCGGTGCCCAGGCCGCCTGACCGGCCACGCCTCACCACCCCGACACCACCCTTCTGAGGAGAACCCCATGTCCAGCCCCCTCGGCGTCCACGCCCTCGTCTGGGTCGGCGACACCGCGCCCGCGTCCGTGGAGCTCGCGGTCAAGCAGACCGCGGCCGCCGGCTTCGACCTGCTCGAGCTGAGCCTGCACGACCTGCAGCAGCTCGACGTCTCCGGCACCCGCGCCCTGCTCGAGCAGCAGGGCCTGCAGGTGGCCTGCTCGCGCGGCCTCGCCTTCGACGCGGACGTCTCCAGCGACGACCCGGCCGTCGTGGCGCGCGGCGAGGCGCTGCTGCACGAGTCCCTCGACGTCGTCTCGGGCCTCGGCGGCCGCTACCTCACCGGCGCCCTGTACTCGGCGCTCGGCAAGTACGGCGCCCCGCTGACCGAGGCCGGTCGGGCCAACGTCGTCCGCGTCCTCAAGGACCTGGCGGCCGAGGCCGCCAGGCGCGACGTGACCCTCGGCCTGGAGGTGTGCAACCGGTACGAGACCAACGTGGTCAACACCGCCCGCCAGGCGCTCGCGCTGGCCGACGACATCGCCGCCGACAACGTGGTCATCCACCTGGACACCTACCACATGAACATCGAGGAGGACGACCTCGTGCGGCCCGTGCTGGAGGTGGGGGACCGCCTGGGCTACGTCCACATCGGCGAGAACCACCGCGGCTACCTCGGGTCCGGCCACCTGGACTTCACCGGGTTCTTCCACGCGCTGGCCGACATCTCCTACGACGGCCCGATCACCTTCGAGTCCTTCTCCTCCGCCGTGGTCCACCCGACCCTCTCGGCCGACCTCGCCGTCTGGCGCAACCTCTGGGACGACGGCGCGGACCTGGCCGGGCACGCCCACCAGTTCCTCTCCGCCGGCCTGGCCGCGGCCGGGCACCGCTCCTGACCGGCGGGCGAGCCACGCAGAGACAGGCAGGAGGCACCATGACGCCCATGACCGCCGAGACCGCGCTGCCCACCGACGACGTCACGTTCGAGGACCTGCTGGCCCGGGCCCGTGCGCTGGTGGCGCGGCCGGGCCGCCACGTCCTCGGGGTGGCCGGCACCCCCGGCGCCGGCAAGTCGACCCTCGCCGTGCAGCTCGTCCGCGCGCTGGCCGCCGGGCCGGTGCCCGAGGGCTGCACGGACGGCTGGGTGGCGCACGTCCCGATGGACGGCTACCACCTGGCCGACGTCGAGCTGGAGCGGATCGGGCGCCGCGACGCCAAGGGCGCCCCGGACACCTTCGACGCGCACGGCTTCGCGGCGCTGCTGGAGCGCATCCGGGCCCCGCGCGAGGGCGAGGTCGTCTACGCGCCCACCTTCGAGCGGGAGCTGGAGCAGCCGATCGCCGGGGCCGTGCCGGTGCAGCCGGAGTGCCGTCTGGCGGTGACGGAGGGCAACTACCTGCTGCTCGACGGCGCCGGCTGGGAGCGGGCACGCGCGGCCATGGACGAGGTGTGGTTCTGCGCCGTGCCCGACGACGAGCGGCGCGCCCGGCTGGTGGAGCGGCACGTGCGGTTCGGCAAGACCCGCGAGGAGGCCGTCGCGTGGGTGGCCTCCGTCGACGAGCCGAACGCCCGGCTCGTGCTCGACACCGCCCCTCGGGCGGACCTCGTCGTGCCGGTGGCGGTCGTGCCGCCGCTCGCCGGCTGACGTCCCCTCACCCCGGGAACGGGGGAGGGGACCAGGACGGGCTCGCCCGCGTCCCGCAGTGCAGGGTCCCGCAGGCCGACGTCGCCGCGTCGGTCACGGGACGCGGGCGAGCCACTCCCCACCGACGTACTTCTCGGCTGCCAGCGCCTCGGACGCGGCGCGCGTGCCGTCGTCCAGGGCCTCGCGGCCCAGGCCGTAGGACTGCTCGAAGTGGTCGAGCATCGCCTCGACGACCTTCTCCCGCGTGAGGCCGGTCTGGCTGCGGATCGGGTCGACGCGCTTGCCCGAGGAGGTGTGCCCCTTGTCGGAGAGCTTCTCGCGGCCGATGCGCAGGATGTCCATCATCGCGTCGGCGTCCATGTCGTAGCTCATGGTCACGTGGTGCAGCACGGCGCCCGACGCCCGCTTCTGCGCCGCACCGCCGATCTTGCCGGCGGGCGAGACGATGTCGTTGACCGGCACGTAGGACGCCTCGACGCCCAGGCCGCGCAGCGCGCGGACGACCCAGGCGTCCAGGAAGGCGTAGGAGTCGAGGAAGCTGAGGCCCGCGACCAGGGTGTCGGGCACGTAGAGCGAGTACGTGATGGTGTTGCCCGGCTCCACGAACATCGCCCCGCCGCCGGAGACCCGGCGCACGACCGTGGCGTCGTGCCGGGCGGCGGCCTCGAGGTCGACCTCGTTCGAGAGCGACTGGAACGAGCCGATGATGACGGCGTTGGAGGCCCACTCCCACACGCGCAGGGTCGGGCCGCGCTCGCCGGAGGCGACCTGGCGCAGCAGCACCTCGTCCAGCGCCATCTGGGCCGGCGGGTGCAGCGGCCCGGCCTCCAGCAGCGTGAAGTCGTGGTCGTGCCAGGCCGTGCTCCGGCCCAGGGCGCGCAGGACGGCCATGCCGAGGGAGCGGGCGTCGAAGCCGACCAGCACCGCGTCGCCGGCGGCCTCCTCGACGGCGCTCGCCAGGGTGCCCAGCGGCACGTCGACCGGCCGGCCGAGCAGGGCGTCCGACATGGCGCCGAGGGCCTCGTCGGGCTCGAGGAAGAAGTCGCCGGAGACGACGGCCTCGGTGATCACCTCGTCGGTGACCTCCAGGTCGACGACGACCAGCTTGCCCTGCGGGACCTTGAACTCTCCGTGGTGGTGGGTCACGCCCGCCCCAACCGCGTCGGGCGGCCGTGTGTTCCGCCTCAGCCCAGCTGGCCGTAGGCGTGCACGGGCGTCAGCCGGACGACGAGGCGACGGTCGGTGACGAGGGCGGCACGGTACTCGTCCCAGTCCTCGTGCTCGCCGGCGATGGCGCGGTACAGGGCCACCGACTCCTCGGCGGCTGCGTCGTCGGGGGCGGCCACCACCTCCGAGAGCGAGGCCTCGCACTCCAGCACGGCGTAGGCCCAGAACGAGCCGCCCGAGACGTGCAGCGCCGCCCACGGGGTGTGCCGCAGGTTGGCGTACTTCGCCCGGTCGGCGGTGATCGAGACGCGCACGGTGCCGTGCTCGTCGACGGCGTGCACCACGTTGGAGATCTGCGGGCGGCCGTTGCTGCGCCGCAGCGTGGTCAGCACGGACTGGTGGGTGCCGCGCGCGGCGGTCAGGGCCTGCTCGATCTCCATGGGTCCACGCTCGCGCGTGCTGGGCGGGCGGGGCTCACCCGGCACGCGCGGACCTCGCGGGCTCAGGCCCAGGCCAGCACCGTCTCGTCGGCCAGGCGGGGCAGCCGCGGGAACCACGGGTCCTGGCCCGGGTGCCCGATGTTGACCAGCAGCTGGCTGCGCCAGCCGTTCTCGGCGTGGAACGCAGCGTCGACACCGGCGCGGTCGAAGCCGGCCATCGGACCGGCGGCGAGGCCGGCGGAGCGGACGGCGAGCAGCAGGACGCCGGTCTGCAGGGCGGCGTTGTAGTCCGCGACCCCGGCGCGCATGCCGGCGTCCCCGGCGAAGTTCTCCCGCATCATCTCGCCCCGCGCCGGGAAGGTGGTGGGGAAGTGCTCGTGGAACTCGGGGTCGAAGGCGAGGATCGCGGTGACCGGGGCGGCGCTGACCTTGGCCTGGTTGCCCTCGGCCACGTGCGGCAGGAGCCGCTCCTTGCCCGCGGTGTCACGGACGAAGGTGACCCGCAGCGGCTGGCCGTTGGCGGCGCTGGGTGCCCACCGGGCGAGGTCCCAGATCTCGTGCAGCTGGGCGTCGGTGACGGGGGTGTCGGACCAGGTGTTGGAGGTGCGGGCCTCGGTGAAGAGCAGCTCGCGCCCGGGGGCGTCGAGGGGGCGGAGGTCGGTCGTGCTGGTCATGGGGCGTGCTTCTTCCTGCGATGTGGCTAGGTCGAGACGAGTAACTTCGATTTGCGAAGTAACATTCCCGGGCCGGCGTCCCTGGCTAGGATGACGGGCATGACCGCGCCCCGCGTGCCCACGACGGCACACGACCCGCGCGCGTGCGACGGGGCGCTCGCCCGGGCCATGACCTTCCTCGGCAAGCGGTGGAACGGCCTCCTGCTCGGGGTGCTCAGCGACGGGCCGGCCGGGTTCAGCGACCTGCGGCGGGCGCTGCGGATCAGCGACTCCGTGCTGAGCGACCGGCTCGCCGGCCTCACCGAGGCGGGACTGGTCAGCCGGACGGTCGACCCCGGGCCGCCCACCCGCGTCACCTACGCGCTGACCGAGGCGGGGGAGGGGCTCGCCCCCGCGCTGGCCGCCCTCACCGACTGGAGCCGGGACCACCTGCCGCAGCGCGACTGAGCCGGTCGACCAGCAGCAGGTCGCTCCAGGAGCACGGGCACCACGGAAAAACGCCGAAGGGCCAGGACGATCGTCCTGGCCCTTCGTTCTGTACGCCATCACGGACTCGAACCGCGAACCCGCTGATTAAGAGTCAGCTGCTCTGCCAATTGAGCTAATGGCGCCCGTTGCCTTGCTGGGCTTGCGCCCCGCGCTGCAACGAGAAGAACATTACCAGCGGATGACCGGACCGCGAAAATCGCGAGCCACCCGTCCGGGTCGTCCGGGTGAAAGGCCAGGTCAGCGCGCTTCCAGCACGGCCTGTGCCGCGTTGTGGCCGCCGATGCCCGAGACGGCCCCGCCGCGACGGGCGCCGGAGCCGCACAGCAGCACGCGCTCGTGGTCGGTCTGCACGCCCCAGCGTCGCGCCGGGGTGTCGAGCAGAGCCCGCCCCGGGGCCCACGGCCACTCCAGGTCGCCGTGGAAGATGTGGCCGCCCGGCATGGCGAGGTCGGCCTCGACGTCCTGCGGGACCTTGGCCTCGACGCAGGGGCGGCCGTCGGCGTCCGTGGCCACGCAGGACAGCAGCGGCTCCTCAAGGTGCTCGTCCAGGGCGGCGATCGCGCGCCGCACCGCCTCGTCCTTGCGCTCGGCGCGCGTGGCGGGGTCGGCGAAGAGGGCGGCCGGGGTGTGGAGCCCGAAGTAGGTCATCGTGTGCCAGCCCTCGGGCGCCGAGCCGAGGATGGAGGGGTCGGTGAGCGAGTGGCAGTAGACCTCGCCCGGCAGCACGTCGGGCAGGACGCCCTCGGCCGCCTGGTGGTAGGCACGCTCGATCTGGGAGTGGTCCTCGGCGATGTGCAGGGTGCCGGCGAACGCCTCGCGGGGGTCGGCGCCCGAGCGCAGCCGCGGCAGACGCTCCAGCAGCAGGTTGATCTTCAGCTGCGAGCCGGCGGGCTTGGTCGCCTCGTCCGCCTCCTCGCCCAGCAGGATGCGCAGCACCCAGGGGGCGACGCCCGAGAGCAGGTGGCCGGCGCGCACGGCGTGGTGCCCGGCCTCGTCGTCCCACGCGACCTCGACCTCGTCGGCACCCGGACGCACGGCGCTGACGCCGGCGCCGGTGAGCACCTCCGCCCCGGCGCCGGTCGCGGCTCGCAGCAGCGCGTCGGTGACCGCGCCCATGCCGCCGACGGGCACGCGCCACTCGCCCGTGCCGTTGCCGACCAGGTGGTAGAGGAAGCAGCGGTTCTGGGCCAGCGACGGGTCGTGCAGGGAGGCGAAGGTGCCGATCAGCGCGTCGGTGCCGACGACCCCGCGCACGGTGTCGTCGGTGAAGCGGCGCTCGACGGCCTCGCCGAGCGGCCGCTGCACGAGGTCGGTCCAGATCTGCGGGTCCGCCAACGCCGCCGCGTCCGCCTCGCTCGGCAGCGGCCGGAGGAACGTCGGGGCGAGCCCGGCGGCGAACCGCTCGACGTCGCCGTAGAAGGACTGCCAGGCCGCGTACTCCTCGGTGCCGCCGGTCAGCGCGGCGAAGGACGCGGCGGTGCGCTCGTCCTCCGGGCGGTGCACGTGCAGCCCGCTGGGCACGCCGCCCCGCAGGGTCGGCGTGAACGACGCGGTGCGCCGCGAGCGCAGGTCGACGGCCAGGTCGAGGTCCGCCATCAGCGCCTCGGGCATGAGGGAGACCAGGTAGGAGTAGCGGGAGAGCCGCACGTCGTGCCCGGTGAACGCCGGGGCCGAGACCGCGGCACCGCCGGTGCGGCCGAGCCGCTCCAGCACCAGCACCGACAGGCCCGCCCGGGCCAGGAGGGCGGCGGAGGTCAGGCCGTTGTGGCCGCCTCCGACGACCACGACGTCGTAGCGGTCACGGGACGCGGCAACGGTGCTCACGCCCGTCAACGTAACCCGTGCTCAGCCCGCCGCGGGGGAGAGGGCCTTGCGGAACCAGGCGTCGGCGTGGGGGTTGTCGTTGTAGCGAGGCACCTCCACGTACCCGGTGCGCGTGTAGAGGGAGACCGCCTCGCCGAGCACCCGGTTGGTGTCCAGGACGACGGCGGGGTGGCCGTCGCTCGCGGCCAGCTGCTCCAGCGCCTCGAGGAGCCGGCGGCCCAGGCCGCTGCCGCGCCAGCTCGGGTCCACCCACATGCGCTTGACCTCGGCGGCCACGGAGCCGTCCGGCATCGGGGTGGGGCGGATGCCGCCGACCCCGACCACGACGCCGTCGCTGAGCGCCAGCAGGTAGCGGCCGCCGGGGTCCACCAGCGCGCCGGGGCTGTTGAAGCCCCCGTCGAGGTCGGAGAACCGGTCGGCCACCTCGTCCACGTAGCGGCCGACGGCGGCGAGCACGCGCGGGTCGTCGTGCGGGTGCTCGCCGATCTCGAGGGTCGCGGCCCGCACCAGCAGCTCGGCGGTGCGCAGCGCCTCGGCGAGCCGCGCGCGCTGGCTCTCGGCCAGGGGCATGAGCAGGGAGGAGGCGAGTGCGTCCGAGCGTCGGTCGATCTCGCGCAGCTCGCGGTGCCCGTCCTCGGTCAGGGAGGCGACCCGGCGGCGCTGGTCCGCGGGGTCGGGCTCGGTGAGCACGAGGCCCTCGCGCTCGAGGCGGCGCAGCAGCCGGGAGAGGTAGCCGGAGTCGAGGCCGAGGCGGGTGCGCAGCTCGAGCACGCTCGCGCCGTCGGGGGAGGAGCCGACCTCGAGCAGCAGGCGCGAGGCGGCCAGCGGGCGGCCCAGGCCGAGGAAGGAGTGCTCGAGCACGCCGGTGCGCTGGGACCAGGCGAGGTTGAAGCGGCGGAGGGTGGCGACGTCGTCCTGCATATCTCTGACCTTAGTCAGATAAATGGCCGCCGCCAAGCCTGCGTCGGCGTGGCCGGCCCGGTCCAGACCTGAGCGCCCCAAAGGGGTGAGAGAGGTGTAGAAGGTTTGTCGACGGTCAATAAGCCTCCTGACAGCGTGACCCACCCCGTACGACCAGGAGCCAGCCGTGAGCATGACCGCCTCTTCCGCGCCGGAGTCGGTGCCCAGCACCAGCCCCCGCACCGAGGTCGTGGCACACGCGGGTGCCGAGGTCATCGACCTCGACGCCACGCGTGCCCGTCGCCTCAGCGACGCCGACCGCGCCGCCTTCACCCAGCACCTCCTCGAGCAGGCCGCCGCGGCCGGCTCCGACGCCGAGCGTCAGCAGATGCTCGACCGCGTGGTGGAGCTGAACATGCGGGTGGCCGAGGCCGTCGCCCGCCGCTACGCCCGCAAGGGCGTCCCGATCGAGGACCTCACCCAGGTCGCCTACCTCGCGCTGGTGCGGGTCGTCCGCTCCTTCGAGCCCGAGCAGGGCCGCGACCTCCTGGCGTACGCGGTGCCCTCGATCACCGGCGAGATCCGCCGCCACTTCCGTGACCACGGCTGGACGATCCGGCCGCCGCGCGACGTGCAGCGTGCGCACTCCCGCATCCTGCGGGCCCAGGCCTCCTTCGAGAAGCTGGACGAGCAGGGCGTCGCCGGCCTCGCCGCCGAGGTCGAGGAGTCCGTCGACACCGTGCGCGAGGCGCTCGCCGCTCGCTCCTTCTACTCGCTGCTCTCCATCGACGCGCCCGTCACCGAGGACTCCGCGCCGCGCGACGTCGCGGTGCCGGACGACCGGTCCGCCGAGCAGTGCGAGGCTCGCCTGCTCCTGGCGCCGCTGCTCAAGACCCTCGGCACCCGCGAGCGCGACGTGCTGCGCCTGCGGTTCGCCGACGAGCTCTCGCAGCGCGAGATCGCCGAGCAGCTCGGCATGTCCCAGGTCCAGGTCTCCCGTCTCCTGCAGAAGCTGCTCGTGCAGCTGCGCCAGGCGCTGGGCGAGGTCGCCTGACCCCCATCCGACTCAGCCACCGAGGCGCTGTCACCGCTCACGGACGAAGGGCCCCCGTCCTCCTGCTCGCCGGCAGGAGGTCGGGGGCCCTTCGCGTGTCCCGTGGAGGTGCGGGGTCGGTGAGTGGGGGGGTGAGGGGACGTGGGGACGGGGTGGGGCTGTCAGGAAGCGCTGCCCAGGCCCCGGGTCGAGGAGAGCGTGAGGGCGTAGGCCAGATCGGCGTTGCGCCGCTCCTCGGCGAGGACGTGACGTCGTCGGGCCTCGGCCAGGAGGTCGACGACGGCGCTGCGGGCGCGCTCGGCCGAACGGGCGCGCTCGGTCGCCGAGGTCGCGTGACGGAGGGGGACGACGGTCGCGGTGCGGAGGGTCTCGTAAACGTTTGCCATGGCTTCACTGTGGGCCGCGCGGTGCTAGCCACGAGCGAGGAATCGTCAGGATTCCGACAAGACGGACCGGTCCGGTTCAGAAGTGCCGGAGCAGGGCCTCCGGACGCAGCGAGGGCCCCGATCTGCTCGATCGGGGCCCTCGTGCGCATGGGGTGAGCGACGGGACTTGAACCCGCGACCCTCGCGACCACAACGCGATGCTCTACCAGCTGAGCTACGCCCACCATGGGCCCGGTGACCAGGCCGAGGTAGATACTAGGGGAGCGGGCCGGACGGCGACGAATCGGCGTCCCGGTGCCCCGGAGCGGGGCCGCGTGGCCCGTGCGGGGGCCGTGAGGCGGTGCCTCCTCAGGCGCCGTGGTCGCCCTGGAGACCCGTGAGCGAGCCGCCGTGGCGGGCCGCGATGTCCTTGGCGGTCTCCGAGTCCGGGCCGGGCTGCGGGACGAAGACGGCCTCGCGGTAGTACCGCAGCTCCTCGATCGACTCCTGGATGTCGGCCAGGGCGCGGTGGTTGCCCTTCTTGCTGGGCGAGGCGTAGTAGGCCCGCGGGTACCAGCGTCGCGAGAGCTCCTTGATCGAGGAGACGTCGACGATCCGGTAGTGCAGGAAGGCGTCGAGCTCGTGCATGTCGCGGGAGAGGAACGCGTGGTCGGTGGCCACGGTGTTGCCGGCCAACGGCGGCCGGGACCCGTCGGCGCAGTGCTCACGGAGGTAGTCCATGACCTGCTTCTCCGCCTCGGCCATCGTGACGCCCGCGTCGAGCTCCTCGAGCAGGCCGGACTTCTCGTGCATGTCGCGCACGAACGGCACCATCTGCTCCAGCGCGGCGGCCGGCGGCTTGATGATGATGTCCACGCCGTCGCCCAGCACGTTGAGGTCGAAGTCGGTCACGAGCGCGGCGACCTCGATGAGAGCGTCCGCCGTCAGGTCGAGCCCGGTCATCTCGCAGTCGATCCACACGAGTCTGTCGCTCATGTCCTGGACCCTACCCACGGCCTGCGCCCCGGCGCTCATCGCCCGGCCAGGACGACGGCCCACGCCCGGGCAGGACGACGGCCCACGACCGTCGGGCCGAAGGTCACCGGGAGCGGCGCAGCCCTCCACGTCGAGCTCCGTGCTGCCTACCGTGACCGGGTGAGCCTCGTGCACCGTGCCCCCGACAGCGCCCACCACGCCGAGGGGCCGGCGCCGCGGTCCGACGGGTCGGTCTCGTGGCCGGGCCCCGGGGTGGGTCCCTGGGTGGGCCTGGCGGCGCGACTCGTGGTGGGTGGCGTCTGGGTGGTGGCGTCCCTGCTGAAGCTGCCCGACCCGCAGCAGTCGGTCCGGGCCGTCCGGGCCTACGAGGTGCTGCCCGAGGCCGTGGTGCCGACCCTGGGGGCGTTGCTGCCCGGCATCGAGCTGGTGGTCGGGCTCCTGCTGCTGCTCGGGCTGGCCACGCGCCCGGCCGCGGTCGTCTCCGCCGTGCTCCTGGTGGTGTTCGTCGCGGCCATCGGCCAGGCCTGGGCCCGGGGCCTGACGATCGACTGCGGCTGCTTCGGCGGCGGCGGCCAGGTGGCCGACCCCGGCAGCAGCTACTTCTGGGAGATCGTCCGGGACGCCGGCCTGCTGCTGGCCTCCGTGTGGCTGGTGGCTCGCCCGCGGACGCGGCTGTCGCTGCACCCGGTGCTGTTCGGCGGCTCACGGGGGCATCGGGGCTGAGCCGCACCCCGGCTCACCCGTTCGGTGCGACCCCGTACGCTTCGCTCCGACCGCTGTCGTCGCTCCGAGCCCGAGGAAGGCTGAACCCGAACAGATGGCCAAGAAGCAGAACACCAACGAGCGCGCGGCCCGCGCTGCCGCCGCCCTGGCGGCCCAGCAGAAGGCCGAGAAGCGCCGCAACCTCGTGACCGCCGTGGTCGTGGGCCTCGTCGTGGTGCTCATCGCCGGTGGGGTCTACATCTACCTGCGCAACGCCGGCCAGGCCGGCGAGATCGCCGCCGCCGGCGCCGGCGAGGGCGAGTACGGCGTCACCATCGGTGACGCCGACGCCCCCCACGAGGTCGTGGTCTACGAGGACTTCCTCTGCCCCTACTGCGGCCAGCTCGAGGCAGCCTCGCGCGACGACTTCACCGAGGCCGCCAACGCCGGCCAGGTGCAGATCGAGTACCGCCCGTTCAACCTGCTCTCCGGCATCAGCGACTACTCCGAGCGGGCCACGTCCGCGTTCGCGGTGGTGCTGACCGAGGAGGGCGCGACCGTGGCGAAGAAGTTCCACGACATCCTCTACGAGAACCAGCCCTCGGAGTCCGCGGAGGAGTTCCCGGACAACCAGCAGCTGCTGGACTGGGCCGTCGAGGCAGGCGCCGACGAGGCCACCGTCAGCGACGGCATCCTCGACCAGACGATGACCGACTGGGTCGAGGAGGCCACCACGGCCGCCACCGACGCCGGCGTCTCGGGCACCCCCACCGTCCTGCTGGACGGCGAGCAGGTCTCCGGCACCGCCGACCAGATCGTGCAGACGGTCCTGGACACCGTCCAGGAGTGAGCCACCCCCGGCGTCGCGTGACGCCACGGCCGCGGGCCGTCGTCCCCTCGTGCGAGGTGGACGGCGGCCCGTCACCGTTCCGGAGGGGGCGGCGGGTGAGAGCATGCCCCGATGAGCACCGCGACCCCCCACGACGGCACCACGCCGTCCCGCCCCACCACGCCTGCGGCCCTCGGCCTCCTGGACCCGGCGCTGGCCGCCCACCCGCTCGCGGGGTTCGTGGCCGGCCTGCCGAAGGCCGAGCTGCACGTGCACCACGTCGGCTCGGCCTCGCCCGAGATCGTGGCCGGGCTCGCGGCCCGCCACCCGGGCACCGTGCCCACGGACCTCGACGAGCTCCGGTCCTTCTTCGAGTTCCGCGACTTCGCACACTTCATCGACGTCTACCTCGCGGTGGTGGCGCTGGTGCGCACCCCCGAGGACGTCCGCTTCCTGACCTACGAGGTCGCGCGCGGGCTCGCGGCGCAGCAGGTGCGCTACGCGGAGCTGACGTGCACGCCGTACACCAGCGTGCTGCCCTACCGGCCGGGCGAGGGCATGTCGGCCCAGGCCTACACCGAGGCCATCGAGGACGCCCGGGTCGCCGCGGAACGCGACCTCGGCGTCGTGCTGCGCTGGATCTACGACGTGCCCGGCGAGGCCGGGGTCCGGGCCGCCGACGCGACCCTCGCGATGGCCATGGACCACCGGGTCGACGCCCTCGTCGGCTTCGGTCTGGGCGGCCCCGAGATCGGCGTGCCGCGTCCCCAGTTCGCCCGGCACTTCACCCAGGCGCTCAACGAGGGGCTGCACAGCGTCCCGCACGCCGGTGAGACCACCGGCCCCGAGACCGTCTGGCACGCCCTGCGCGACCTCGGCGCCGAGCGGATCGGGCACGGCACCTCGTCCGCGCAGGACCCGGAGCTGCTCGCCCACCTCGCCGCCACGGGCGTGCCGCTGGAGGTCTGCCCCTCCAGCAACGTCGCCACCCGGGCGGTCACCGACCTGGCGGCCCACCCGCTGAAGACCTTCGTGGACGCCGGCGTGCGGGTGACGATCAACTCCGACGACCCGCCGATGTTCAACACCACGCTCAACCAGGAGTACCTGGTGGCCGCCGACCTCCTCGGCCTGGACGAGGCGGGGCTGGCCGACCTCGCGCGTGCCGCGGTCGACGCCTCGTTCGCGCCGGACGACGTGCGTGCGCGGGTGCTCGCGGAGATCGACGACTACGCGGGTCCCACAGCCGACTGAGCCGACGGGGTGGCCTCAGACCGCCTCGAGGGCGGGTTCGCCCGCCTCGTCCTCGCCGTTCTCGAGCACCGGCTCGGGGAGCACGACCACGTGCTCGACGGCGGCCTCGAACAGCGCCAGGCTGGCCGGCCCGATGCTGGGCTCGGCGTCTCCTCCGACGTCCTTGGGGCGCACCTGCGAGGCGTGGGCACGGATCGCGTCGTGCTTGGCGGCGAGCACCTCCTCGTCGAGGGTGAGGACGGCCATGTCCTCCCAGGGCGCCTCGTCGGGGGAGTGGTGGCGCCACATGAGCAGGGGGTACTCCACCAGCCGGGCACCGGTGACCCTGGCGACCTCCGCGGCGGCGCGCCCGGCGGCGTCGTGGTCGGGGTGGCCGTCGTGCCGCCAGGGCGCGACCAGCAGGGTGCGGGTGCCGTCGCCGACGATCTCGGTGAGCGCGGTGACGACCTCGCGTTCCACCGTGGTGACGCCGGTGTCGGGGGCGCCGAGGAAGACGACGGGCGCGCCCGGGGCCAGCTGCTCCACGGCGGCGTCGAGCTCGCCGAGCCGCAGGGTGGCCAGGGAGTGGCGGCTCATGTCCTCGCGCGGCGGGTGGGACGACTCGCCTGCGGTGAGGAGCACCAGGTAGACCGACATGCCGGCGCGGTGGGCGGTGGCGATGAGCCCGCCCACGCCCAGGCTCTCGTCGTCGGGGTGCGCGGAGACGACGACGAGCCGGTCGCAGGTGCGACCCCGGTTGGTCAGGTCGAGAGCAGGGCCACGTCCCCAGGCGGGGTGCTGCTGCCAGGTCTCGTGCACGGAGTGGTTCCCTTCGCTGTGCCCGGGCGGACGGCCCCAGGGCGGGCCGACCGAGCTGGTCGTGGGTTCTCGTCGTCAGGAGTGTCGGGGGGAGCCTGTCGATCCGGGGGACCGAACGTAAACCCCCGTCCATGGTGGAGCATCCTCCCGCTGGGTGAAATAGGCTGCCGCCATGAGTTCACCCAGCGACGCCCGTGTGCCGCACGGCGACGACCGGCCCCTGTCGGTCGCGCTCGTCAACGACTACCAGGTGGTCGTGGCCGGCCTGTCGACGCTGCTCGAGCCGTTCTCCGACCGCGTGGTGGTGCGCGAGCTGGACGCCGGGGTCGAGGTGGTCCGTCCGGTCGACGTGGCGCTCTTCGACACGTTCGCCCAGGTGCAGGGCGAGGGTCTCTCGCTGCCCGACGTCGTCGCCTCGGCCGGGCTGGTGCTCGTCTACTCCTGGAACGACCACGCGGAGGCGGCCGACGACGCCTTCGACTCCGGTGCCCACGGCTTCGTGAGCAAGCGGGTCAGCGCCGAGGACCTGGTGGCCGCCATCGAGAAGGTCGCGGCCGGTGACTCCGTGCGGCTCCTCGGGCCCGAGCAGCCGGAGGCTGCCGACATGGTCGTGCCCGACCACGTCGACGTGGCCACGCCGCACGACGAGGACGAGGCGCGTGTCGGGCAGCCGGCCTGGCCCGCCCAGGAGCACGGGCTGTCGGCCCGCGAGGCCGAGGTGATCGCACTGGTCACCCGCGGGATGGCGAACATCGAGATCGCCCGGGCCTGCTACCTGTCGATCAACTCGGTGAAGACCTACGTGCGCACGGCCTACAAGAAGATGGGCGTGCACTCGCGGGCCCAGGCCGTGCTCTGGGGGCTGGCCCACGGCCTCGGGCCCGAGCAGGAGCGCGAGGCGGAGTAGGCCCGCCCGGTGCCCCGCGGCCGGGCCCGCCCACGCAGCAGGAAGCCCGGTGGACCGTCGGTCCACCGGGCCTCGCCCCTCCTGGGGATCACCGCGCGCCCCCGGCAGGATTCGAACCTGCGACCGGCGGATTAGAAGGCCGCTGCTCTATCCAGCTGAGCTACGGAGGCGGGAGGCCGACAGCGTCGCGACGCGTGGCACGGCCTGGCCGGAGAATACCCGTGCCTGCTGCTGCCGACACGATCGGGACAGCACCACGATCCGGCACGCCCCGAGGTGTGCCGGGTGCACGGATGCGCCCCCGGTGGCCGCCCCGGGCGGTAGCGTCAGGGCGGTCCGCCCCACCCGGCCGGTCCTCGGCCGCCTCACCGGAGGTGCCCGTGCGCCGAGCCCCGACCTCCCTGCTCCCCGCGCTCCTGGTCGGTCTGGCCATCCTGCTGTCGGGAGCGGTCGTCGCGCCGGCGTCCGCGAGCGGCACCGTCGAGGGCGTCGACCTGTGCAGCACGGACGTGGTCAACGACCCCGCCGGCGTCCTCGACGTCGCCCGGGTGCAGCGGGCTGCCCGCCCGCTCGAGCGCGCCGGCTTCACCGTGAAGGTGCTCGCCACCCGCCGCGTCCCCGGCACCGGCGGCCTCGACGCGGCCGTCGCCGACCTCCGCGCGACCTGCGACGAGTGGGGCTGGCGCCGCGGGGGCGGGCGCTCGCTGCTGGTGCTGGCCGTCGCCACCCGGGACGAGCGCGTCGGCGCGTACTTCGACGGTGCCGCCACCAGCACCTTCGACCGCAGCTACGAGGCGGTCGTCGACGACATGGCCGGCCGGTTCACCGCCGGCGCCTGGACGGCCGGGATGGTGGGCGCGCTCGAGGCGTTCGACAGGCGGTGGTCGCGGGCCGGTGCGAGCACGGGCTCCGGCTCGGGTGCCGGCTCGGGCTCGGGCTCCGGGGTCTCCGGCGGCGGGGTGGGCGCGCGCGACGTCAGGGGCACCTCGGACGGGGCGGGGCCGGCGGGCACGCCGTGGGGGCTGCTGGCCGCCGTCGTGCTGGTGGTGCTCGTCGTCGGGCTCTGGGGCGGCCTGGCGCTGCTGCGCCGCCGTCGTCAGCGGGCCGCGGCCCGCCGCGACCTCACCACCGCCCTCGACGGGCTGGCCGCGGCGTGGCTGGCCGTGGAGGAGGGCTCGGAGCTGGAGCACGCGCGGGTCGCGGCGCTCCCCGGGGTCGACGACGTGGCCCTCACCGCGGTGCGCGCGGGGCACGCCGAGGCCGAGCGGCTGGGGGAGGTCGGCGAGCGGACCTGGCTGGACGTCGGCGAGCGGCTCACCAGCGCCCGCGTCGCGCGCCTGGGCACCGACGAGGCGCGCGCCGAGACCGCGACGGTGCTGGGCGCCACCGAGCAGCTCGTCGCGGCCCGTGCCGGCTTCGAGCGGGTCGGCCTGCTGATCGACGGCTACGAGGCCGCCGGTGCCGCGGTCCCCGGCCGCTGCGGCGCGCTGCGCGACGCCGCGGCCGACCTCGACCGGCTCGTGTCACGTCGCCGGGGCGAGGGGTACTTCTGCTCCACCAGCCTCGACGCAGGCGAGCGTGCCCGCGCCGGCGCCGAGGAGGCGGAGCGGACGTCGGCCGAGCGCCGGCACGGGGACGCCGCTGCCCTGCTGGACGTCGCCGAGGCCCGGGTCGCCGAGCACACGGCCCTGGTGGAGGACCTGCCCGCCTTCCGCGGCCGGGTGCTGGCCGACCTCGGCGGGGTCCGCGACCGGCTCCCCGAGCTGGACCGACGCCTGACCATGGCCGACACGGTGCTCGCCGACCTCGTCGGCACCTACGAGGAGAGCTGCCACGCCGACGTCCGGGAGGCCCTCGGGGCTGCCCGCACGCTCCGCGCCGGCCTGGACGCGCGCCTGACGGCGGCCGAGCAGGCCGCCGGGATGGACACCCAGCAGTTCGCGCAGGCCCGGGAGGCCGTGGACGGTGCCGGCGCGGACGTCGAGGTCGTGGTGGAGCGCAGCGACCTGCCGGCGCAGCGCCGTGAGCGGCTGGCCTCGCTGGTGGCGCAGCTGCCCGGCCGGGCCGAGCAGGTCGGGCTGGCGGCCACGCGGCTGGAGTCGGACGTGGCCCGCCACGCCGAGGCGGTCGGCTACCTCTCCCCGGTGCCCCAGGTGAGTCCGCTGCTCGCCCGGGCACGCGCGCTGACGGCCGCGCTGGCACTGCCGCGTCCGGCGCTGCTGGAGGTCGAGGCCGAGACCGTGGCCCTGGGCGGTGAGATCGAGGGCCTGCGGGCGCGCGTGGACGCGGTCGTGGCCGAGCACGCGGCCGCCCAGCAGGCGCTCGCCGCCGCCCGAGCGGCGGTCGAGCGGGCCGGACGCGAGACGGTGGGCGCCGACGTCGGGCCCGGCTCCCGGCAGGCCGCCGCGCTGGCGGCCCAGCAGCTCGCTGATGTCCACCGCCTCGCGAGCCTCGCCGCGATCGCCGACGGTGCCGCCCGGGTGCGGCGCGACGCCGACGCCGCGGCCTCCCGTGCGCGCTCCGAGCGCGACGCAGCCCGTCGTCGTCGTGCGTCGGCCTCGTCCACCTCGTTCCTCGGCGGCTCGGGTCGGGGCCGCTCCGGGGGCTCGGGCCTCGGTGGGGGCGGTGGCTCGCGCGGCTTCGGCGGCGGTGGCGGTTCGCGCGGCTTCGGCGGTGGCGGTGGCTCCCGCGGGTTCGGCGGCGGTGGCGGCTCGCGGGGCTTCGGCGGGGGCGGCGGCGGACGTCGGGGGCGCTGAGCGCCCGTCAGTCGGCGGCGCGCGGCGGCCCCGCGAGCACCGCGGCCAGCGCGGTGGTGACCGGCACCGCCAGCATCAGGCCCACCGCGCCCGTGAGGGTGCGGACGATCTCCTCGGCCAGCTGCTCGGTTGAGACCAGGTCGAGCAGCGGCCGGTCGTAGAGGTAGAGCAGCATCAGCACGGCCAGCGCACCGCCGGCGTAGGCGAAGACGATCGTGTAGATCGTGGAGGCGATGTGGTCGCGGCCGATCCGCATCCCCCGGGAGAACAGCGCCGTGCGGGGCAGGCCCGGGGCGGCGCCCCGCAGCTCCCACACCGCCGAGGTCTGGGTGATGGTGACGTCGTTGAGGATGCCCAGCCCGGCGATCACCAGGGCGCAGGCCAGCAGCCCGCGGTAGTCGAGGTCGGAGGCGTAGGCGCCGAGCAGCGCCGTCGACTCGTCCGAGACGCCGGTGAGGGCTGCCAGGCGCATCCACGCCTCGCCCAGCCCGAGCACCATCAGGACGCCGGCCAGCGTGCCGAGCAGGGCCGTGCTGGTGCGCCAGGAGAGGCCGTGGGTCGTGTAGAGCACCACGACCAGGATGAGCGTGGCCGTGCACAGGGCGACCGCCACGCCGTTCTCGCCCGTGAGGAGCGCCGGCAGCGTGAACTGCCACAGCACCAGGCCGCTCACCGTGAGGCCGACGATCGCCATGAGCCCCCGCAGCCGGGCCACGGCCACGGCCACCACCACGAACAGCACCAGCAGCCAGAGCAGGGCCGCGTCGCGGTCGGTGGCGTAGTAGGCGTACGTGGCCTCGCCGCCGTCGCCCTGCGGCTGCGTGCGCAGCAGCTCCACCTCGTCGCCGGAGGCGAGGCCCGAGCCCAGCACCTCGGCGGCGGCCGGCACCACCACCGGCGAGGACTCGCCGTCGACCGTCACCCGCAGCGCGCCGCAGCCGTCACCGACCTGGCTCTGGTCGGCGCACGGCCCCTGGACGGTCACGACGCGCCCGGTGACGTAGGTCGTGCCGGGAGCGGTCGAGCCGGCGAGGTCGTCGACCGCGGCCACCGCCGAGGACTCCGGCCACAGCCGCACCGTGCCGGCCAGCGCCGCCAGCAGGGCCACCGCGATGAGGGCGAGCAGCACCCCGCGCGTCGCGCGCGTCAGCTCGAGCGGCGCGACGTGCCCGTGACTGTGCCCGTGACTGTGCCCGTGACCGTGCCCATGGCCGTGACCCCCGGCCCCGGCGTCCTCGTGGACGGCGCGCCGCCGACCCGCCGAGCGCGGGGCGGCCCGTCGACCCGTCACCCGCGTCAGCGCCGGTGCTCGGCCATCCACGCCTCGACGTCGGCCGAGGCGCGGGGGAGGGCGGCGGAGAGGTTCTGGTGGCCCGACTCGGTGACGAGGACGTCGTCCTCGATCCGGATGCCGATGCCGCGCAGCTCCTCGGGGACGAGCAGGTCGTCCTCCTGGAAGTACAGGCCCGGCTCCACGGTCAGGACCATGCCGGCGGCCAGCGTGCCGCGGGCGTAGGACTCGGGTGCCGCCATGCCGCAGTCGTGCACGTCCATGCCGAGCATGTGGCTGGTGCCGTGCAGGGTCCAGCGGGCGTAGACCCGGCTGTCGGGCAGCAGCGCCTCCTCGGCGGAGACCGGCAGCAGGCCTCGCTCCTCCAGGCCGAGGGCCAGCACCCGCATCGACGCGGCGTGCACGTCGGAGAACGCGGCGCCAGGCTTCACGGCGGCCATGCCGGCGTCTTGGGCCTGCAGGACGAGCTCGTAGAGCTCGCGCTGGAGCGGGGTGTAGGTGCCGTCGACCGGGATGGTGCGGGTGACGTCGGCGGTGTAGAGGTTGGTGCCCTCCACGCCCATGTCGAGCAGCACCATCTCGCCCGGCGTGATCGGGCCGGAGTTCTCGATCCAGTGCAGCGTGGTGGCGTGCCGGCCGCCACCGACGATCGAGTCGTAGCCGATGTCGTTGCCCATGGTGCGGGCACGGCGGAAGAAGGTGCCCTCGATCCAGCGCTCGCCGTAGCGGACGGCGTTCTCCCAGTCCGCCACGACGTCGGTGAAGCCCAGCGTGGTGGCGTCGCAGGCGGCCTGGAGCTCGGCGACCTCCCAGGCGTCCTTGACCAGGCGCTGCTCGGAGGCGACGCGGGCCAGCTCGGCGTCGCGCTGCTCGTCGCCGGTGACCAGGCCGTCCACGGCGGACGACACGCCACGGTGGACGCGGGTCTTGGTGGTGCCGGCCAGGTCGGAGGCCAGGGAGTCGATGTGCCGGGTCTCGACGCCGAGGGAGTCGGAGATCTCCTTCAGCGACGGGCGGCGGCCGGCCCACAGCTCGCCGTACTGGCGGTCGCGGAAGAACTCGTCGGTCTCACGGGAGGAGCGGGGCCGGGCGTACAGCACGGCGTCGCCGTCCTCGACCACGAGCACGGCGTCGGAGGTGAGGTTGCCGGAGTAGTAGGCGTGGGCCGTGTCCGGGCGGAACCGGTAGTCGGTGTCGTTCGCCCGCACCTTGTAGGTGCCCGCGGGCAGCACGAGCCGCTCGCCGGGGAACGCCTCGGCCAGCGCGGTCCGGCGCGCGGCAGCGGACGCGGCGACGCCCGCGCGCGGCAGGTCGAGGTCGCGGTCACCCCACCCGGTGCGCATGAAGGAGGCGTAGGCCTCGGGCACCGCCGGGTCGTGCGACTCGGTCTGGGGCTCGGCGGACTCGGCGGACTTCTCCTCGCTCATGGCGGCCACTGTAGTCCCGGCGGTGGGCCCCGCCGGGTGGCCGGGCGGCGGCCTGGTGCTGCGCGGGTGGCGCGCGGGTGGCGCGTGGGTGACCGGGAAGGCCGACACCTGTGGCGCAACGCCTGACCTCGCAGTTCACCAGGTGCGCACCCCCGGGGTCGGTGCCCGATAGGGTGCTGCCATGCCCCGCCTGCGTCACGACGGAAGGGTGTTCACGCTGGTCGTGAGCATCCTCGTGGTCGTGAGCGCCCTGCCGGTGCTGCTGGTCGTGGCCCTGGCGGGTGCCCCCGGCACGGTGCTGCTGGCCACCGTGCTGGCGGCGCTGCCCGTGGTGCCGGTGGTGATGGTCTTCCTCTGGCTCGACCGCTACGAGCCCGAGCCGCGCTCGCTGCTGCTCCTCGGCCTCGGCTGGGGCGCGGCGGTCGCGGTCGTCGCCGCGCTGCTGCTCCAGGGCATCGGCGGCCTCTTCCTCCCGGTCACGGACGCCGGCAGCCTCGCCGTGGTCGCCCCGGTGACCGAGGAGGCGGTCAAGGGCGCGTTCCTCGTGGCGCTGCTGTGGTGGCGCCGCGCGGAGCTGGACGGGCTGCTCGACGGCGTGGTCTACGCCGGCATGGTCGGCACCGGCTTCGCCTTCACCGAGAACATCCTCTACCTCGCCGCCGCCTACGACGGCACGGACGGGATGGGCCCCGGTGGCACGGTCGCGCTCACGTCCACGTTCGTGGTGCGCTGCCTGGCCAGCCCCTTCGCCCACCCCCTGTTCACCGCCTTCACGGGCATCGGGGTCGGCCTGGCGGTGACCTCGCGCCACGGGGTGGTCCGACTGGTCGCGCCGGTCGCGGGGTACCTGCTGGCCGTGCTCTGCCACGGTCTCTGGAACGCCTCGACGCTCGCCGGGCTCGGCGGCTTCGCCGTCGTGTACCTGGTGATCATGGCGCCCGCCCTGCTCCTGGTGGGTGCGCTCGCGTTCTGGGCGCGCACCTCCGAGCGGCAGATGCTCGGCCGTGCGCTCGGCGACGCCGCGGCCCGCGGGCTGCTGCCGGCCACCGACATCGGGTGGGTCGTCGACCTGCGCGCCCGTCGGCTGGCACGCCGCTACGCCCGCGAGACCGGCGGCAAGGAGGCCGAGGACCGCATGCGCGCCTACCAGCAGGCGGCCATCGAGCTCGGCTTCCTGCATCATCGCTACCTGCGCGGCACCGCGCCGGCAGACTTCGCCTCCCGCGGGGGCGCCTACGTCGCACGGATCGGCGCCGTGCGACCGTCCGTTCAGTTCCCAGGACAGGTGGTTCCGACCCGATGACAGCCAGGCTCGACGACGCCTCCGCGAACCCGGGGGGCCAGGACGCACAGATGCTGACGGCGCTCGTGCGGCTGCGCGGCGCCCTCCAGGAGGCAGCCCTGCCCCTGGACCTGCCCGGGACGGACGAGCTGCGCGCCTCGCGCCAGCAGATGCTCGACCAGCTCGAGGACTACGTGATCCCGCGGGTGATGACCCTCGACTCGCCCATGCTGGCGGTCGTGGGCGGCTCCACCGGCGCCGGCAAGTCCACGCTGGTCAACAGCCTCGTCGGCAAGCGGGTCACCACGCCGGGCCTGCTGCGGCCCACGACGCGCTCGCCCGTCCTCGTCCACCACCCCGACGACGCCCACTGGTTCGGCCAGGACCGTCTGCTGCCCGACCTCAAGCGCGTCGAGCACGCCACCGACGACCCCGACTCGCTCCAGCTCGTGGCCTCCGAGACCGTGCCGCAGGGCCTGGCGATCCTCGACGCGCCGGACGTCGACTCGGTCGAGGAGCGCAACCGCCAGCTCGCCGCCCAGCTGCTCGCGGCGGCGGACCTGTGGCTCTTCGTCACGTCCTCGGCCCGCTACGCCGACGCCGTGCCGTGGCAGTTCCTGCGCCAGGCCGCCGACCGCTCCACCGCCGTCGCGGTGGTGCTGGACCGCACGGCCGCCGAGGCCGTCCAGACCGTCTCCACCCACCTGGCCCGCATGCTGTCCAGCCGGGGCCTCAAGGACTGCCCGCTGTTCGTCGTCCACGAGGCGCCGGTCGACTCCGACGGGCTGCTGCCGCCCGGGCACGTCGGCGACATCCGCGGCTGGCTGGAGTCCCTCGCCGACGACACCGCGGCCCGCACGGCCGTGGTCAAGCAGACGCTGGACGGGGCGGTGCGCTCGATCGCCCACCACGTCCACCCCGTGGCCGACGCGGTCGTGCGGCAGGCCGAGGTGGCCTCCGGGCTGCGCGAGTCCAGCCGCCGCGCCTACGACCTCGCCCTCGCCGACACCCGCCGCGCGACCGCCGACGGCACCCTGATGCGCGGCGAGGTCCTCGCCCGCTGGCAGGAGTTCGTCGGCACCGGCGAGCTGCTTCGCTCCCTGGAGGACCGGGTGGGGCGCCTGCGCGACCGGCTGGTCAGCGCCGTCAAGGGCAAGCCGCAGCAGGCGGACCGCGTGGTCGTGGCCGTCGAGTCCGGCCTGGAGCTGCTCGTGCTGGAGCACGCCGAGGAGGCGGCCGAGCGGGCCGCCGAGGCGTGGCGCCAGCAGCCCGCCGGGCAGGAGCTCCTGTCCTCGGCGGACGCCGACCTCTCCCGGGCCTCCCGCGACCTGCGACGCCGTGCCGAGCAGGCCGTGCGCGAGTGGCAGACCGACGTGCTGGAGCTGGTCCGCGCCGAGGGCGCCGACCGGCGCACCACGGCCAAGTTCCTCGCCCTGGGCGTCAACGGCCTCGGCGTCGCGCTGATGGTCGTGGTGTTCTCCCAGACCGCCGGCGTCACCGGCGTGGAGGCAGGCATCGCCGGCGGGTCGGCCGCGCTCGGGCAGAAGCTGCTCGAGGCGGTCTTCGGCGACCAGGCCGTCCGCGGCCTCGCCACCCGGGCCCGCCAGCTGCTCGACGACCGGGTCGGTGACCTGTTCGCCGCCGAGGAGGCCCGCTACACCGCCCTGGTGGACGCGGTCTCCGTGGCGCCCGAGGCGGCCGTCGCCGTGCGGGAGGCCGTCCGGCGCGTCGACGACCTGCGGTTCGCGGCAAACCAGCCCTGAGCCCGTCCCGGACGGGGGAGGGCACGATCGGCACGGCGACCCCCTAGGGTGTCGCACAGCGAAGTCCAGTCACGTGAGTGGGAGAAGATGACGTCCTTGCTCGAGGGGGCCAAGCAGCTGCTGACCCGGGGTACCGACATCGGTGGGCGCATCGAGGCGCTCACCGAGGCCGCCGAGGCCGCGCGCGGGGTGGTCGACGACGAGGTCGTCGACTCCGCGCTGGAGGTCTGCGAGCGCGCCGCCGGGAGGCTGCGCCTGTCGGCCGGCCACACGGTCGTCGCCATCGCGGGAGCCACCGGCTCCGGCAAGTCCTCGACCTTCAACGCCCTCACCGGCCTGGAGCTGTCCGCGGTCGGCGTCCGCCGTCCGACCACCTCGTGGGCCACCGCCTGCGTGTGGGGCACCGAGGGTGCCGGCGAGCTGCTCGACTGGCTCGGCATCCCGCCCCGGCACCAGACCACCCGCGACTCGATGCTCGACACGCGGCGCGAGTCGCACGCGCTCGAGGGCGTCGTGCTGCTCGACCTGCCCGACCACGACTCCACCGAGGTCAGCCACCACCTCGAGGTCGACCGTCTCGTGGCGCTCTCGGACATGTTCGTGTGGGTGCTCGACCCGCAGAAGTACGCCGACGCCGCGATCCACGACCGCTACCTGGCCCCGCTGCGCACCCACGCCGAGGTCATGGTCGTGGCGCTGAACCACATCGACACCGTGCCCGAGGAGCGCCGCGAGTCGATGGTCGCCGACGTCCGCCGCCTCCTCGCGGACGACGGTCTGCCCGACGTCCCGGTCATCCCCGTGAGCGCCCGGCACGGCCAGGGTCTCGACGCGCTGCGAGCCGAGATCGAGCGTCGCGTCGCGGACAAGAAGTCCACCGTCGTGCGCTACGAGGCCGACATCGCCGCCGCGGCCACCCGCCTGCGCGAGGCGACCGGCACCGCCCCGTCCCGCGAGCTGCCGCCGGCCCGCGTCCAGGCGCTCGAGGAGGCCGTGGCCGAGGCCGCCGGCGTGCCCACGATCGTCGAGGGCGTGGAGCGTGCCGCCCGGGTGCGGGCCACCCGCTCGACCGGCTGGCCGCTGGTCAGCTGGGTCTCGCGGCTGCGGCCCGACCCGGCCAAGAAGCTCGAGCTCGACCTGGGCGCCGCCGGCAAGCAGCTGCGCGGCTCCTCCAGCGCCGCCCCCGAGACGACCGCCGTCGAGCGGGCGCGCGTCGACCACGAGGTCCGTGCCCTGGTCGACGAGGTCTCCTCCGGGATGGGGCCGGGCTGGTCGGTCGCCGTGCGCGACGCGGCCACGCAGCGCCTCGGCCAGCTCGGTGACAGCCTGGACGCCGGCCTGGCCGGCGTGACCCTCAACGCGACCCGGCTGCCGGTCTGGGCGGGTGTCGTGGGCGTCCTCCAGTGGCTGCTGGTGCTGGCTGCGCTCGGCGGTGCGGGCTGGACGGTCGCGACCGCCGCCTCGGGCACCCTCGACGAGACCCCGCAGGTGCTCGGCATCGCGGTGCCGCTGGTCCTGCTCGCCGGTGCCCTGGTCCTGGGTCTGCTGCTGGGGCTGGTCTGTCGCGGCCTGGTCGGCGGCACCGCCCGCACCCGGGCGGCCAAGGCCGACGAGAACCTGCGCGGTGTCGTGCACGACACCGTCTCCACGCTGGTGGCCCAGCCGGTCTCCGAGGTGCTCGGTGCTCACCACCGCACCCGCAGCGGCGTCGACACCGTCCTCGGCGGCTGAGCAGGCGCTCCCTCCGACCCCTCGCCCGGGCCACCTGTCGTGCACAGGGGGCCCGGGCGACGTCGTTCTCCACCGCTCCCGCGGTGGCCCTCCCGCGGCTCGGCCGTGCGGCCGAGGCTGGTGGCACCCCGGAGGCGCACGGCCTCCGACCAGAGGGCCGAGGAGGACCCCATGCTCAACGACACCACCGTGACCCTGCAGGGCTGGCTGGGCAGCGGCGTGAGCCTGCGCCAGGCCGGCGAGACCCCCGTCGCCAGCTTCCGCGTCGCCGTGACCCCGCGCCGGCTGAACCGACGGACGGGGGAGTGGGGCGACGGCGAGACCCAGTGGTACACCGTCAGCGCCTGGCGCGGGCTCGCCGAGCGCTGCGCCGCGTCCCTGCGCAGCGGCGACCCCGTGATCGTCCACGGGCGGCTGACCACCAGCACGTGGACCACCAGCGCGGGCGCCGAGACCACCACGATGGAGGTCGACGCCTCCGTGGTCGGCCACGACCTGTCCTGGGGCACCACCGTGTTCTCCCGGGCGGCCTCGGCCAGGGACGAGGCGCTCGCCGCCACGCAGGCGCGGCACGGGGTGGACGACGTCGCCGACCCGGACCTGGAGGGGCCGGACGTCGAGGACCTCGAGCGTGACCCCTTCACCGCCACCGAGCGCGTCCCTCAGCCCGTCGGCTGAGCGGAGGGCGACCGGGGTCCCCGAGCCGTTGCGGCGTCCCGAGGGGGGAGCGACTAGGCTCGGGGACCATGGCGGAATATGTCTTCACCCTGCGCAACGTGCGGAAGGCCCACGGCGACAAGGTGGTGCTCGACAACGTCACCCTCTCGTTCCTGCACGGGGCGAAGATCGGTGTCGTGGGCCCGAACGGCACCGGCAAGTCGAGCCTGCTGAAGATCATGGCGGGCCTCGACCAGGCCAACAACGGTGACGCGATCCGGGACCCCGAGGCCACGGTCGGGATGCTCCAGCAGGAGCCCCCGCTGACCGAGGGCGCGACGGTGCTGGAGAACGTCCAGGAGGCCGTCGGCGAGATCAAGGCCAAGATGGACCGGTTCAACGAGATCGGTGAGCTCATGGGCGAGCCCGACGCGGACTTCGACGCCCTCATGGCCGAGATGGGCGACCTCCAGACCGACCTGGACAACGCCAACGCGTGGGACCTCGACTCCCGCCTGGACCAGGCGATGGACGCCCTGCGCTGCCCGCCGCCGGATGCGGTCGTGGACAACCTCTCCGGTGGTGAGCGCCGCCGCGTGGCCCTGTGCAAGCTGCTGCTCCAGCAGCCCGACCTCCTGCTGCTCGACGAGCCCACCAACCACCTGGACGCCGAGTCGGTGCAGTGGCTCGAGGGCCACCTGAAGAACTACCCGGGCGCCGTCCTGGCCATCACCCACGACCGGTACTTCCTGGACAACGTCGCCGAGTGGATCCTCGAGCTGGACCGCGGCAAGGCGCACCCCTACGAGGGCAACTACTCCACCTACCTGGAGACCAAGAAGGAGCGCCTCAAGATCGAGGGGCAGAAGGACGCCAAGCGCGCCAAGATGCTCGAGAAGGAGCTGGAGTGGGTCCGCTCCAACGCCAAGGCGCGCCAGACCAAGTCCAAGTCCCGCCTGGCCCGCTACGAGGAGATGGCGGCCGAGGCCGACCGCGCCCGCAAGATCGACACCGCCGACATCAACATCCCGCCGGGCCCGCGGCTCGGTGACGTGGTGCTGGAGGCCAAGGGCCTGGTCAAGGGCTTCGAGGGCCGTCGGCTCTGGAACGACATCTCGTTCACGCTGCCCCGCGCCGGCATCGTCGGCGTCGTCGGCCCCAACGGCGTCGGCAAGACCACGCTGTTCCGCATGATCACGGGCAACGAGACCCCCGACGAGGGCGACCTCACCGTCGGTCAGACCGTGAAGCTGTCCTACGTGGACCAGAGCCGCGGCGGCATCGACCCGGACAAGAACGTCTGGGAGGTCGTCTCCGACGGCCTGGACTTCATCAAGGTCGCCAACTTCGAGATGAACAGCCGCGCCTACGTGGCCTCGTTCGGCTTCAAGGGCCCGGACCAGCAGAAGAAGGCCGGCGTGCTCTCCGGTGGCGAGCGCAACCGCCTGAACCTCGCGCTGACCCTGAAGCAGGGCGGCAACGTGCTCCTGCTCGACGAGCCCACCAACGACCTGGACGTCGAGACCCTGTCCTCCCTCGAGGACGCGCTGCTCGACTTCCCGGGCTGCGCCGTCGTGACCTCCCACGACCGGTGGTTCCTCGACCGCATCGCCACCCACATCCTCGCCTGGGAGGGCACCGAGGAGGACGAGGGCGCCTGGTTCTGGTTCGAGGGCAACTTCGCCTCCTACGAGGAGAACAAGATCGAGCGCCTGGGCATCGACGCGGCCCGCCCGCACCGCGTCACCCACCGTCGCCTCACCCGCGACTGATCAGCCCGTCACCGTCCGGACGGTCGAGGCCCCCGCAGGCAGCGCCTGCGGGGGCCTCGTGCTGCTCGCCCGGACGGGCGAGCGACGTCAGTCGCACTCCTGGCGGATCTCCCGCTCGGGGTGGGCGTGGATGAGCGCGTCCGAGACCGCGTCGAAGACCCGCCCCACCGCAGCGAGGTCGCCCGCGTCGACGAGGTCCACGAGGTGCTCGCGCACCCCGGTGACGTGCGTGGGTGCCGCGGCGCGCAGACGCTCCCATCCCTCGTCGGTCATCACCGCCACGATGCCGCGCCCGTCCTCGGGGGAGGTGGTGCGGCGCACGAGGCCGGACTTCTCCATCCGGGAGATGGTGTGCGTGACCCGGCTGCGGGAGTGCGCGAGGGCGTCGGCCAGCCGCGCCATCCGCATCTGCCCGTCGGACTCCGAGAGACGGACCATGATCTCGTACTCCGGGAGGGAGAGGCCGTGCTCGCGCAGCTCGTCGTCCAGCTGGTCCAGCAGCAGCTGCATGCCGAGCATCAGGGCTCGCCAGGAGCGCTGCTGGCCGTGGTCCAGCCAGCGCGTCTCGGGGCGCGGCACCAGGCGCAGGGCGGGCGGTTCTGCCGAGGTGGTCACCGGGCGATCCTAGTCCGACGGGCGTCCCGTCGGGCTCCGGCGCCCGGGCACGCGCGCAGGACCTCCGTCACCGTCGTCCCCCGCCCTGCGCTCAGGAGAGCCGCTCCAGGACGAGGGCCATGCCCTGGCCGCCGCCCACGCACATGGTGATGAGGCCGGTGGACTTGTCGTGCCAGTCGAGGCTGTTGAGCATCGTGGCCTGGAGCCGCGCGCCGGTCATGCCGAAGGGGTGGCCGACGGCGATGGCCCCGCCGTTGACGTTGAGCCGGTCCAGGTCGATGCCCAGGTCCTGGTAGCTGGGCACCACCTGCGCGGCGAACGCCTCGTTGATCTCGACCAGGTCGATGTCGTCGATGGTCATGCCGGCGTGCCGCAGGGCCTGCCGGGTGGCCTCGACCGGGCCGAGGCCCATGATCTCGGGGGAGAGGCCCGAGACGCCGGTGGAGACGATCCTGGCCAGCGGGGTCAGACCGAGCTCGGCCGCACGGGTGTCGGACATGACGACGACCGCGGCCGCGCCGTCGTTGAGCGCGCAGCAGTTGCCGGCGGTGACCACGCCGTCGGGCCGGAACACGGGCTTGAGCTGGCTGACCGCCTCGTAGGTGACGCCGGCGCGGGGGCCGTCGTCGGTGGAGACGACGGTGCCGTCGGGGAGCGTGACCGGGGTGATCTCGCGGGCCCAGAAGCCGTCGGCGAGGGCCTTCTCGGCCAGGTTCTGGCTGCGGACGCCGAACTCGTCGAGCTCGCGCCGGTCCAGGCCGCGCAGCCGCGCCACGTTCTCCGCCGTCTGCCCCATCGCGATATAGACGTCGGGGAGCAGACCGTCCTCCCGCGGGTCGTGCCAGTCGACGCCACCCGCGGCGGTCGCCTCCGTGCGCGCCCGCGCCTCGGCGAAGGCCGGGTTGTAGGTGGCCGGGTCGTCGCTGGTGCCGTGGGCGAAGCGCGAGACGGTCTCCACACCTGCGGAGACGAACACGTCGCCCTCGCCGGCCTTGATGGCGTGCAGGGCCATGCGGGTGGTCTGCACCGAGGAGGAGCAGTAGCGGGTCACGGTGGCGCCGGGCACGTCGTCCAGGCCCAGCTGCACCGCCACGACGCGGCCCATGTTGTGGCCGGACTCGGCGCCGGGCAGACCGCAGCCGAGCAGCAGGTCGTCGATCGTGTGCGGGTCGAGCGCGGGGACCTTGTCCAGGGCGGCCTGGACGGCGGTGGCCGCGAGGTCGTCCGGACGGACGCCCGCGAGGGAGCCCTTCCCGGCGCGGCCGATCGGGGTGCGGGACGCGGCGACGATGACGGCCTCGGGCATGGGGGATCTCCTGACGCGGGGTGGTGACGGGCGCGCGACGTGGCGCGGTGTGGGCCACGTTACTCCCCGGTAGGGGCGGTCGCGCGGGGCACGTGGCAGCATGCCGTGCGTGCGTCACGTCTACGAGTGCCCGCTGCGGTGGGCCGACCTCGACCTGCTCGGTCACGTCAACAACGTCGTCTACGTGGACTACCTCCAGGAGGCCCGCGTCGACCTCATGCGACGCTTCGGCGTCCGCCCGGGGGAGGCGGGCACCGCCGAGGCGCTGGTGGTGGTCCGCCACGACCTCCAGTTCCTGGCCCCGCTGCTGTACCGCCTCGCCCCGGTGACGATCGAGGTCTGGGTGGAGGAGGTCCGCGCCGCGTCCTTCACCCTGGGCTACGAGATCTTCGACGCCCATGCGGACGGGACGCGCACGGTCTACCTGCGGGCCACGACCGTGCTCTCCCCGTTCCGCTTCGACGCCGGGCGGCCGCGTCGCCTCACCGCCGAGGAGAAGGAGGGCCTCCAGCCCTACCTGGAGCCCGTGCTGGGCGTGCCCGGCGGCGCCCTCGAGCGCACCCGCTGGACGCCGACCGTGCACCTGGAGAGCGGACGGGTCGACCTGCACGTCCGGTTCAGCGACGTCGACGTCTACGGCCACGTCAACAACGTCAAGTACGTCGAGTACCTCCAGGAGGCCCGGATCGCCGTGCTCGCCGGGCTCTGGGGCGGCGACCTGGACCGCGCCGGCGAGACCCAGGTCGTCGTGGCGAGGCTCGACGTGGACTACCGGGTGCCGATGGTGCACCGCGACGGCACCTACGACGCCTGGTCCTGGATCAGCCGGGTGGGCCGCACCTCGGTGATCGTCGAGACCGAGTTCACCGACGGGGACGTCGTGTGCGCCCGGGCCCGCTGCGTGCTGGTCTTCTTCGACCCCGCGATCCAGGGCTCGTCGGAGCCGACCGAGGCACAGCGCGCGCCGCTGGTGGCGCTGCACGAGGAGGCCGTCGCCGCGCTCGGAGGCTGACCGGCGGGCGCCGCCGGGATCTCGCCGGGGTGCGGCTCAGGCAGGGCGGACGACGGCGGGGGCGGCGCGCAGCTTGCGCAGGCCGCGGTGCCGCGCGACCCGCACGGCGGTGCTGCTGATCCCCAGCGCCTGGGAGGTGCCGGCCGTGTCGAGGCCCAGGACCTCCATGCAGGTGAGCACCTCACGCTCCCGGTCGGGGAGGTGGCGCAGCACCGAGAGGGCCCAGTCCAGGTCGGCGGACGCCGGCTCGGGCCCCGGGGCGGGCGCCTGCTCCGGCACCTCGTCGGTGGGCGTCGTCTGACGCCGCTGGCCACGCCGGTGGACGTTGAGGCCGACCCGGCGGGCCACACCGAACAGCCAGCCGGCGAAGTCGTCGTCGTCCCCGTGGAAGTCGCTGATGCTGCGCGCGGCCGTCAGCCAGGCGTCGGCCGCGATGTCCTCGGCCGCGACGGCGGCGTCGCCCGTGGGACGGCTCGCCAGCCACACGACCAGTCGCCCGTGGTGACGGCGGTAGAGCTCACGCCACGCCGACGGGTCACCGGCGGCGGCCTGGTCGACGAGCGTCCTCTCCCGTCGTTCCCCCCGAGTGATGGTCACGTGCGTCGATCACCGGCCCACGGCGGAGGACGTGGCGGAGCCGCTGTTGCCCTTGCCGTTGCCCTTGCCGTTGCCGTTGCCGTTCGAGCCGCCGTTGCCGTTGGCCTTGCCGTCGGACTTGCCGTTGCCGCCCTTGGCCTTGCCGCCGTTCCCGTTCCCGTTCCCGTTCCCGTTCCCGTTCGAGCCGCCGTTCCCGTTGCCGTTCCCCCCGGCCTGGGAGCCGTTGCCGTTGCCCTTGGCCTTGCCGTTCCCGTTCCCGTTCCCCTGGCCGTTGCCGTTGCCGTTGCCGTTGCCGTTGGTCTTGGTCTCGTCCGAGGCGGCGCCGGTGCCGCTGCCCTCGGAGGAGTCCCGGGAGTCGGTCGAGCCCTTGCCGCCGGCGTTGCTCCCGGCGGAGGCGTTGCCGCTGTTGCCCCCGGCGTTGCCGTTCGCGTTGGCGTGCGCGGAGCCCTGCCCACCGGCGTTGCTCGACCCGGCCGAGGAGGGGACGGAGGCCGCCGGGCCGGCGCCCTGGCCACGGTCCTGGCCCTGGTCGGTGCTCTTGGTGCCCTGGTCCTGGCCGCGCGTGCCCTGACCGCGGTCGGTCGCGGTGGTGGCCGCGGCGTCGGCGGCAGAGGCGCTCGGCGAGCTCGACCCGGTGGCGTCGGAGCTGCTGGCGGCGGCCTCGGGGGAGGAGGACTCCGCCGACGGGCTCGCGGAATCGCTGGCGGACGCGCTGGGCGAGGTGGTGGCCGCCGCGGTCGCCGCGGTGGAGGAGATGACGTCGTCGGCGGGCATGAGGTCGCTCGGACCGGGCACGCCCGGCACGGCCGCGCCGACCCAGGCCAGGCCGGAGACCACGGCCGCGGTGCCCGCCACGACCAGCCCGGTGCGCCAGCCGGCCGCGACCGCGCGGGTCGTGGGCGTGCTCTCACGCGCCAGCTCGGCCAGGTGCGCGACGAACCAGTCGTCGGGCTCACGCGTGGGGGCGTGGACGTGCAGCGGGCCACGCTCGGCGGAGCGGCGGTCGTGTGGGGGCATCTGGGGGAGACTCCATCTGGGGTGACGGGGTGAGGTGTCGGCGCTCACCTGTCACCAGCAACGGCGTGCGTTACATGCTTCGAGGATCTTCACAGAACTTCACAGCACGTTCCCGCGGGGCGCCGTGCCGAAACGGGTCGGCGCCGGTGGTCCCGCCCGGGGCGTGGGGCGCCTCGGGCGTGCGGGTCAGTCCGGAGAGTTCACCATGAACTGGGCCGCGTGCTGGGCGTAACCCCAGAACTGCTCGTCCTGCTCGGGGGTCAGGTCGACGCTGTCGAGGCCGGCGCGGAAGTGGGTGAGCCACCGGTCGCGCGCGTCGGGGTTCACCCGGTACGGCGCGTGCCGCATCCGCAGGCGCGGGTGCCCGCGGGCCTCGGAGTAGGACGAGGGGCCGCCCCAGTACTGCATGAGGAACAGGGCGAGCCGCTCCTCGGCCGGGCCCAGGTCCTCCTCCGGGTACATCGGGCGCAGCACCTCGTCCTCGGCGATGCCCTCGTAGAACCGCGCGACGACCGTGCGGATCGTCGGCTCCCCACCGATCTCGTCGTAGAACGTCACGCCCGTCATTGTGCCGGGTGCCTGCGCGCGGCCCGGTGCCCGGTGCCCGGTCCGGGGGAGGACGCGCCACCGCGTGCGTGGTTGGCTGGGCACCGTCCGCCCGCCGAGGCGCTCGCGCCCGGCGCACCCCCGATCTCACCGCACAGGAGAAGAACCATGCCCACCACCCGTCTCGCCACCACCACCTGGAGCGGCAGCCTCGCCGAGGGCAAGGGCTCCGTGGAGATGAAGTCCTCCGGCATCGGCACCTTCGACGTGTCGTGGCCCTCGCGGGCCGAGCAGCCCAACGGCCTCACCAGCCCCGAGGAGCTCATCGCCGCCGCCCACTCGAGCTGCTTCTCGATGGCGCTGTCCGCCGCGCTGTCCAAGGCCGGCACCCCGCCGACCACCCTCGAGACCTCCGCCGAGGTCGAGCTGACCCCCGGCACCGGCATCACCGGCATCGCGCTGACGGTCGTCGGCACTGTCGAGGGCATCTCCGCGGAGGACTTCGTGGCCGCCGCCGAGGGCGCCAAGGCCGGCTGCCCGGTCTCCCAGGCCCTGGCCGGCACCACCATCACGCTGCAGGCCTCGCTGGCCTGAGCCGCGTCGCGGACGACGACGGCCGCCGACCCCTCCCGGGGCGGCGGCCGTCGTGCGTCCGGAGGGGCGGTCAGTCGGTGCTGCCGGCGCGCTCCTCGGCCGCGCGGGCCTCCGCCACGTCGCGGGTCTCGTCGTTGCGGTGCCACACCACGCGCTGCGCGAAGGGGATCTCGATGCCCTCCGCGTCGAAGCGGGCCTTGATCCGCTGCCGCAGCTCGCGGGCGATCGTCCAGTTCTGCAGTGGGGCGGTCTTCACCATGAGACGCAGGTCGATCGAGTCGGCGCCCAGGCCCTCGACGCCCGTCACCTCGGGCTCCTCGATCATCAGGTCGCGGAAGTCGGGGTCGGCGTAGAGGTCGGCCCCGACCTCGCGCAGGACCTCGAGGGACCGGTCGATGTCGGAGTCGTAGGCCACGCCCACGTTGATGACGGCGCGCGACCAGTTCTGCGAGAGGTTGCCGACGCGCAGGATCTCGCCGTTGGGGACGTACCAGACGGTGCCGTCGAGCGAGCGCAGGCGGGTGACGCGCAGCGTGACCGCCTCGATCGTGCCGGTGGCCTCCCCGACGTCCACCACGTCGCCGACGCCGAACTGGTCCTCGAAGATCATGAAGATGCCGGAGAAGAAGTCCTTGACCAGCGACTGGGCGCCGAAGCCGACCGCGACGCCCACGATGCCGGCCGAGGCGATGATCGGGGCGATGTTCACGCCGATCTCGCTGAGCACCATGGTGCCGACGACGGCGATGAGGATGCCGGTGACGATCGACTTCAGCAGCGAGCCCATGGTCTGCGCCCGCTGCACCCGGCGGGTCGCGGTGGCCGCGTCGCGGGCCTGCGCCTGCTGGGCGGCCTTGCCGAAGGAGAACCGGGAGACGCGGTCGGGCAGCACGCCGTCCTCGGCCCGGGCCACGACCCGGTCCACGAGCCGGTGCAGCAGCCACCTGACCAGGAAGCCGAGGAGGAGGAGGACGAGCACGGACAGCGGCTTGCCGACCAGCCAGTCGGCCACGGTGCCGGCGGTCTGGTTGCCGGTGGTGTCGGTGACCCACTGACAGACGGCCGCGTCGTCCGCGCACGTGAGGTTCTGGAGTGCTGCGAGATGAAGCATGGGCCCCAGTAAACAGACGTCGGGCCGTGGAGCCGAACCACCCGGGTGTCAGCCGTGACACAGGCCCCGGGCGGTGGCTGTGAGAGGGGTGTCACGGCCCACGTGAACCGGTGTGCGGGCCGTGGGCGCGCTGTCGGTATCCTTCTCCGCGTGACTGCGCTGACCACTCTCGCCCGCCGCGCGGCGGCCGTCCTCGCCGTCCTCGGCGTGGCCGCCACCGGCGCGATCGCCCTCGCTGCCCCGGCCTCCGCCGAGGTGCCCGTCGGCTGGTCCGACCCGGACCCGGTGGACCCGCTGCACTTCTTCCTCGTGGTCGCGGGCGTCCCGCTCGTGCTGGCCCTGGTGATCGTGGCGCTGACCTTCGGCCCCGCGCTCGCTCGCGGTGAGCGGGTGCTGCCCGGCTCGCGCAACCCCGAGCACGAGTGGCTGGGTGGCCCGGACGGCTCGCCCGCCGCCCTGACCACGAAGTCCGACGACGAGGCCGGCGGCACCAGTGCCCGCTGGTGACATCTCGTTCTCCTCGTCCAAGCGCGCCGACCTCGAGGGGGCGATCCGCGCCGCCGAGACGCTGAGCCGCGTCGAGTTCTCCGTCTTCGTCGGTGACACCCCCGAGGACACGGCCGCCTACGCGCGGCGCCTGCACGGCGGCCTGGCGGCCCCGGCCCGCAGCGTCCTGATCATGATCGACGGCAACCGCCGCGCCCTGGAGATCGTGGCCGGCTCCTACGTGCGCCGGACCCTCACCGACGCCGAGCTCGAGATCGCCACGATCCAGCTCAGCACGGACCTGGCCGCGGGCGACGTGCACGGCGGCCTCAAGCGCTGCATCGGCCTGCTGGCCGAGCACGCCCGCCCGCAGCGCGTCCTGCACGCCGACGAGGAGCCGGCCGGAGCCTGAGCCCGGCACGCACCCCGCCCCCCCCCCCGCGGGGCCCCCCCCCCCCCCCGGCGCCCCCCCCCCCGGTGGGCCGGGGGGCCCCCGTCGTCCCGGGGGCGGACCCCCGGGACGGCGGCGCTCAGGCCCGGGCGTCCCGCTCCTGCGCGGCCAGGGCGCGCTGGACGTCGGCCAGACCCTCGCGCACGTAGCGCTGGGCCGGGGTCGGCGCGCTGGTGGTGGCCAGCCAGGACTCGACCCGCTCGGCCAGGGCCGGGGAGGCGAGCACGGTCGGGAAGGCGTAGTTCAGCGCCACCGACGCCCGGTGGGTGCCGAGGTTCTCCCAGGCCACCTCGGCGGCCTCGAGGTACTTCTCGACGTAGGGCGCGAGGACGTCGTCCTGCCCCGCTCGCATGATCGCGAGGACGATGGAGCGGGCGGTCTCGTTGGGCGTGGAGGCGTCCTCCATGCCCGCGCGCCAGGCCTCGGCCTTGGCGTCGGCGTCCGGCTGAGCGGCCCGGGCGGCGGCGGCGTGCTCCTGGCCCGAGATGGTCGCGTCGTTGCCCAGCTCGTCGTCGATCCGGCTGCCGGCCCGGCCGGCGCCGGCCAGGGCCGTCACCAGCGACCAGCGCAGGTCCTGGTCGACCGCGAGGCCCTCGATGGTGGACGTGCCGTCCAGGAGCGCCTCCAGCGCGGCCAGGGACTCCTCGCCGTGCGCGGCCGAGGCCCACGTGCGGACGAACGTCAGCTGGCTGTCCGAGCCCGGCTCGGCGGCCAGGGCGAGCTCCCGCATGCCGGCCTCCCACCGGGCCCGCAGCTCCGCGCGGTGCTCCGGGGCGGAGTACAGCGCGGCGGCGGTGGCGGCCGTCGAGGGGATGCGGCTGACGCCCCAGGCGTCGGTCTCCTCGCCGATGTTGGCCAGCACGAGCGCGACGTAGTCGGACGCGGCCATCTCGGCGTCCCGCGTCATGTCCCAGGCGGCGCCCCAGACGAGGGCGCGGGCGAGGGAGTCGTCCAGCTTCGAGAGGCCGGAGATCGCGGTGGCGAGCGAGCGCTCGTCGAGGCGGATCTTGGCGTAGGTGTGGTCGGAGTCGTTGAGCAGCAGCAGGTCGGGCTGCTTCTCGCCGACCAGCTCGGCGATCTCGGTCAGCTCACCCTCGACGTCGGTCTCGACGTAGGAGCGGCGCACGATGCGTCCGTCGACCTCGTCGTAGAGGCCCACGCCGATGCGGTGGCGGCGCAGGGTGGGGTAGTCGGGGTGCGCGCTCTGGCGGACGGCGAGCCGGCTGTACGCGCCGTCGGCGTCGAGCTCGAACTCCGGGGTCAGCGTGTTGACGCCGGAGGTCTGGAGCCACTCGGCGGCCCAGCCGGAGAGCTCGCGGCCCGAGGCCTTCTCCAGGGCGGAGAGCAGGTCGGTGAACTCGGAGTTCCCGAAGGCGTGGTCCTTGAAGTACTGGCGCAGGCCGGCCATGAAGTCGTCGATGCCGACCCAGGCGACGAGCTGCTTGAGCACCGACGCGCCCTTGGCGTAGGTGATCATGTCGAAGTTGACCTCGACGGCGTGCAGGTCGAAGTTGTCCGCCGCGATGGGGTGCGTGGAGGGCAGCTGGTCCTGGCGGTAGCCGGTCTGCTTGCGCGCGTTGGCGAAGCCGGTCCAGGAGTCGGTGTACTCGGTGGCCTCGACCTCGGCGTGGTAGCAGGCCCACTCCGCGAAGGACTCGTTGAGCCAGAGGTCGTCCCACCACTTCATGGTCACGAGGTCGCCGAACCACATGTGGGCCATCTCGTGCAGGATCACCGAGCAGCGGAACTCGTAGAACGAGCGCGGCTGTCGCGAGCGGGGCAGGTACTCGTCGCGCAGGGTCACGCAGCCCGCGTTCTCCATCGCGCCCATGTTGTACTCCGGCACGTAGAGCTGGTCGTACTTGCCGAACGGGTAGGGGTAGTCGAAGGCCTCCTCGAAGAAGGCGAACCCCTGGCGGGTGAGCTTCACCAGCTCGTCGGTGTCGAGGTAGGGCACCAGCGACTGGCGGCAGTAGTGGCCGAGCGGGATGGTGCCGTGCTTGCCCTCGTAGACGTCCTGCACCTCGTGGTACTCGCCGGCGACGAGCGCGGTGATGTAGGTGGACATCCGCTGGGTCGGCTCGAAGGCGAACAGGGCCTTGCCGTCGCCGAGGGGCTGCGGGGCGGGGGAGGGGGAGTTGGAGACGACCTTCCAGTCCTCCGGCGCGGTCACGTTGAACGAGAAGACCGACTTCAGGTCGGGCTGCTCGAAGGTGGTGAACACGCGGCGGGCGTCCGGCACCTCGAACTGGGAGTAGAGGTAGACGCGGCCGTCGGCGGGGTCGACGAAGCGGTGCAGGCCCTCGCCCGTGTGGGAGTAGGCGCAGTCGGCGCGGACCACGAGCTCGTTCTCGGCGGCCAGGCCGGGCAGCGCGATGCGGCTGTCGGCGTAGGCGGTGCTCGGGTCGAGCTCCTCCCCGTTCAGTGTGATCTCGTGGACGACGGCGCCGACCAGGTCCGCGAACGTCTGCTCGCCGGGGGTCGCGGCGGTGAAGCGGATGGTGGTCGTGGACGCGAAGGTCTTGTCGCCCGTCGTGAGGTCCAGGTCGATGGTGTACGACGTGACGTCCAGGAGGGCGGCGCGGGTGGCGGCCTCGTCCCGGGTCAGGTTGGTTCCAGGCATGCGGCGATCCTCTCACTGCCTGTCCACGGTGTGGACGGGCAGGTGACCTGAGCAACCGGCGTGCCAGGCGGACGCCCGAGAACCCGTCCCCTGCGTGACTCGTGGGGCAGTTGTACTGTCCCGGGGCCGAGTGTGGCCGATGTGGCCAATGTGAAATTTCTTCGGGATTCGGCGTGTCGGTGCTTGACTTCGGGTTTCATACTCCCCGTGCTCCCCCCTGATCGACGCCCGTCGCCCCCTCGACCGGCCCTCCTCGCGAGCCTGCTCGCCCTCCTCCTGGGCCTCGCCGGCCTGGCCGCGGTCCCCAGCGCGTCCGCGGCGAGCTCGACCTACCTGTGCACCGGGTACGTGGCGTGCTCCAAGGCCGGCTACCCCTCGGGCGGCTACCGCACCGAGGGCTCCAAGATGTGGTGGCGCATGTACGCGGGCCACAACTGCACCAACTACGTCGCCTACCGGCTGGTGAAGTCGGGCGCCTCCAGCGAGCGGCCGTGGTCGGGCAGCGGCAACGCCACCAACTGGGGCGTCGCGCTCTCCGGCCTCGTCGACCAGACGCCCCGCGTCGGTGCCGTGGCCTGGTACAAGGCCAACGGCGGCTGGGCGGGCTCCTCCGGCCACGTGGCCTACGTCGAGGAGGTCGTCTCCGCGACCCAGATCCTCGTCTCCGAGGACAACTGGGGCGGGGACTTCGACTGGCGCGTGGTCACCAAGGGCACCAACGGCTGGCCCGACGGGTTCATCCACGTCAACGACACGCCCCTCGAGGTGGTCTCCGAGCCCGTCGTCAGCGGTGACGTCGCCGTCGGCGAGACCCTCAACGTCGACCCCGGCAGCTACGCCGAGGACGCCGACGTGAGCGTCCGGTGGTTCGCGGCCGGCACCCGCATCAAGGGGGCCACCGGTCTCACCTTCACCCCCACCGTGGCGCAGTGGAAGAAGCGGCTCTCCGTGCGCGTCGTCGCCAAGGCCACCGGCTACGCGCGCACCGTCATCGACACCGACCGCACGCACGGCGTGCGACGCGGCACCATCGAGGTCACCACCGACCCGGTGGTCACCGGCACCGCCCAGGTCGACCAGGTGCTCACCACGAGCCTCGGCCGCTACAGCCCGGCCGCGGCGGCGACCAAGATCGCCTGGTACGCCGACGGCACCCGCGTGCGCGGCGAGAGCGGCCGCACGCTCACCGTGACCCCCGACCTGGTCGACACCCGGATCACCGCGAAGGTCGCCGCCAGCACGGAGGCCTACAAGGTGCAGCGCGCCACCACGTCCGAGACGAAGGACGTCGCCCCCGGCGTCATCCGCCTCGACGACCCGTTCGGCCTCGACGGTCGCGCGGAGCTGGGCGACGCGCTCACGGTCGCCCCCGGCACCGTGTCGTGGCCCACCGACGCCGACGTCAGCTACGAGTGGCTGCGCGGCCAGACCACCTCCAACGCGCGCTCGGCGAGCAGCACCGACGGCTCGGGGGTCAGCGAGGACTCGCTGACCTACACCCTCGGCACCCGTGACGTCGGCAAGCAGGTCGGCGTGCGGGTCACCGTCTCGCGACCCGGCTACACGACGGAGGAGTTCGTGCTGCGCTCGGGCTCGCTCACCACCACGAGCTCGGTGCTCGACCTCGACGCGACCCCGCGGGTGCGCACCCGGGAGGTCAGGGTCAAGGGCACCCAGCGCACCCGCACCGTGGTCAACCGCAAGGTCGTCGTGAACGCGGGCGTCGAGGCGCCCGGTCGCAAGGTGGTCAACGGGGCCGTCCGCGCCACGCTGACCCTGGCCGACGGCACCCAGCAGGTCGTGGAGGGCACCCTCGAGGACAGCACGGTGCGCCTGGTGCTCACGAACGTGCCTCGCGGCAAGCAGAAGATCCGGGTCGACTACCTCGGCACGAAGATTGTCGAGGCCAGCGCCGCCAAGGTGACCGTGCGGGTGCCCCGCCGCTGAGTGCCCGCCCGTGGTGCCCCGTCCAGGCAGGAATAGGGCGCGGCGCCGCCGGCTTGGCACCGGCATGAGCACCGACGCCGCCACGACCGAGCAGACCCCCGACAAGGCCGACTTCTGGTTCGACCCCCTGTGCCCCTTCGCCTGGATCTCCTCGCGCTGGGTCCTCGAGGTCGATAAGGTCCGCGACGTCGAGGTCGAGTGGCACATCATGAGCCTCGCCTACCTCAACCAGGACAAGGACATCCCCGAGGACTACCGGACGATGCTGGAGGGCGCCTGGGGCCCGGTGCGGATCGCGATGAAGGTCTCCCAGGACCACGGCCAGGAGAAGCTCGCCGAGCTGTACACGGCGATGGGCACCCGCATCCACAACGAGAAGCGGGGCTGGAAGGACGACGAGGTGCTGCTCGAGGCGCTGGAGGCCGTCGGCCTGCCCGCCACGTACCTCGCCGCCAAGGACGACGACTCCCTGGACGCCGCCATCGCGACCAGCCACCACGAGGGCATGGACCAGGTCGGCACCGAGGTGGGCACGCCCACGATCGCCGTCAACGGCACCGCGTTCTTCGGCCCGGTCATGAGTGCGATCCCCAAGGGCGAGCAGGCCGGCACCGTGTGGGACGGCGCCGTGGCCATGGCCTCGTTCCCGCACTTCTACGAGCTCAAGCGCACCCGCACCGGGGACCTCGACTTCAGCTGAGCCGCGCCCCGTGACCGTGGGCCCGGCCCGGCCCGGGGCGGGGCGTGGTCAGCCGAGCGACCTGACGGCGGCGGCCTTGGCCGCGATCAGCTCGGCGTGCGCCGGCGTCGCGACGGCGCCGAGCGACTCCAGCATCCGCGCCAGCCGGCGGGGGACCTGGACGTCCTCGGCGCCGTAGTGGGCGATCTCGTCGACGGCGAGGTCGAGGAAACCGGCGAACCCGGGCTCCCGGGTCACCACCCGCGGCACGCCCTCGTCGTCGGCGTGCACGGGCAGCGGGTCGTCGACCACCGCGAGGAGGCGCAGCAGCTCGTGCAGCCGGTCGAGGGTCTGGACGGCGGTGGTCGGGTCGTTGACGCCGGGGGAGAGGGCCTTCTCGGCGATGTCGACGAGCCGGCGGAAGCCGAACGCGACGTCCTGCTCCAGGGTCCGCTCCGCCTCGACGACCAGGTGCGCGCAGACGGTCTCCTCCAGCTCCTCCCGGGCGTCGTCGGTGCTCGCGCCGTCGGCGTGCACGAGCGCGACGGGGTCGCCCTCGACGACGAAGGTGCCCAGCGGGTGCAGCACCTCGACGAGGACGTCGGCCTCGGCCGCGCACCGCACCAGCTCGGCGAGCAGCACGCCGTCCAGGTAGCCCGTCGCGCTGCCCGTGACGACGTGCTGGGTCCGCCCCTGCCGGGCCTCGCGCAGGACGGCGTCCAGGTCGTCATCGGCCCCGGCGGCCGGGGCCTCGTCCGCCCGTGCGCCGCGCTGGCGCGCGCGGGTCGACAGGCTCTCCTCGAGCAGCGCACGGGTGCTGTGCGTCGTCTCCTCGAGCACCCGGTCCACGCCGACGGCTCCGGTGATGTGGTTGATGAAGCCCAGGAACATCGCCAGCGCCGCGACCACCCAGGCGTAGGCCAGGGTCACCGCGACCTGGGGGACGTCCCCGGCGCCCGACCCCTCGATGGAGCGCAGCACGGTCAGGGCGTAGACGAACGACCCGGCGAACAGTCCGAGGGTGTGCTGGGTGACCCGGTCCTCCAGGAAGGTGCGCAGCACCCGGGGCGAGTACTGGCTGGAGGCCAGCTGCAGCACCACCATGGTGTTGGAGAAGACCAGGCCGGTCACCGAGATCATCGCGCCGGCGATGGTGGAGAGCACCGACCGGGCGCCCTCGACGTCGCCGGGGAACAGCCACGGGATCGCCGCCTCGGTGCGCAGCGCCCCGATCTCGGGGGCCGCCAGGCCCAGCGCGATCGCCAGGACCGTCCAGAGCGTGGGGACCACCCAGAACGGACGCAGCAGGCGCCGCAGCAGGTGGCGTCCGCGACCGGGCAGACGACGCGACGGCGGCGGGGTGACGGGGGCGACGCCGGCGCGCGGCCGGCCGCTCGTGGGAGTGCTCACTCCCCGTCCTCTACCGGGTGAGGGGAGCCGAGCGGCACACCTGACCGGTCGGGTCGGAGAGCCCGAGGGTCTTCAGGAGCCGCTGGCAGCAGCGGCACCGCCGCTCGCGGCAGCGGTCGCCATCATGGCGACGATGACGGCCGTGGTGGCCTCCGTGGCCGCGGCCGTCACCGCCGCGGCGGGCCAGCCGCCGTCACCGAGCCGGTCCGCGACGGCCTTCGCCCGGCGCTTGACCTCGCGGTCGCCCACGCCGTCGGCGCGGACGACGCGGTGGACGTGCCCGACCGCGTGGAGCAGGGCCACGAGCGCCGCCGTGCGCAGGTCCGGGTCGGCATCGTCGAGCAGCGTCGCGCGCAGGGCGGCCCGCAGCTCCCGCTCGTGCCGGCCGTCGGCCTCGGGCCAGCGGGTGCGCGGGAACAGCCACAGCACCTTCTCGTCCACCTGCTCGACGAGGCCGCGCGCGACCAGACGGTCGGCCAGGGCGCCGCGGGCGTCCTTGCCGAGCCGCGTCACCGCGTCCTTCGGCGAGCGCGGCTTCTCCGCCACCCGCGCGAGGGCCGCGGCGAGCAGCCCGTCCTCCGGGGCCGGGACGCCGTCCAGGGGCACGACCACCTGTCCACGCCACATGCCCTCGCGCTCGGCGAGGTCGACGTGGCCACCCAGTGCGAGGTCGACCATCAGCGCCCCGCCCAGCCCCAGGTCAGGTGCGTAGCCGGACGGGACGGTGCCCCGGTCGACGTCGAGCAGAAGCAGGAGCAGGTCCTCCGAGACGAGTGTGCTCATGCCCGGCACGGTAGCCGGAAGGTAAAGGACCGGTGGTGGCACCTAGGATCATCCGCATGAGCAGAGTCCTGTCCGCAGTCGCCTGGCCGTACGCCAACGGCCCGCGCCACATCGGCCACGTGGCCGGTTTCGGCGTGCCCTCCGACGTCTTCAGCCGGTACATGCGGATGGCCGGTCACGACGTGCTCATGGTCTCCGGCTCCGACGAGCACGGGACGCCGATCCTCATCGCCGCGGACGAGGCCGGCCTGACCCCGCAGCAGCTGGCGGACCAGAACCACCGCGTCATCGCCGAGGACCTGGCCGCGCTCGGCTGCAGCTACGACCTCTACACCCGGACGACCACGCGCAACCACCACGCCGTCGTCCAGGAGATGTTCACGGGCGTCTACGAGAACGGGTACTTCGTCGAGCAGACGACCTACGGCGCGATCTCCCCGTCGACCGGGCGCACGCTGCCCGACCGCTACATCGAGGGCACCTGCCCGATCTGCAAGACCCCGGGCGCCCGCGGCGACCAGTGCGACGCCTGCGGCAACCAGCTCGACCCGGCCGACCTCATCGACCCCGTCTCCAAGATCAACGGCGAGACGCCGGAGTTCATCGAGACCCAGCACTTCTTCCTCGACCTGCCGGCCCTGGCCGAGGCGCTGACCGCGTGGCTGGACGAGCGGGCCGAGACCGGTCTGTGGCGGCCCAACGTCATCCGGTTCAGCCAGAACATCCTCAAGGAGATCCGTCCGCGCGCCATGACGCGCGACATCGACTGGGGCATCGCGGTGCCGCTGGACGGCTGGCGGGAGAACCCGACCAAGAAGCTGTACGTCTGGTTCGACGCGGTGATCGGCTACCTCTCGGCGTCGATCGAGTGGGCCCGTCGCACCGGGGACGCCGACGCCTGGCGCGCCTGGTGGAACGACCCCGAGGCCCTGTCCTACTACTTCATGGGCAAGGACAACATCACGTTCCACAGCCAGATCTGGCCGGCCGAGCTGCTGGCCTACTCGGGCAAGGGCGACAAGGGCGGCACCGAGCACTCCCTCGGCACGCTCAACCTGCCGACCGAGGTGGTCTCGAGCGAGTTCCTCACGATGGAGGGCAGGAAGTTCTCCTCGTCCAAGAAGATCGTCATCTACGTCCGCGACCTGCTCAGCCGCTACCAGCCGGACGCCTTCCGCTACTTCGTCGCCTCCGCGGGCCCGGAGAACCAGGACTCCGACTTCACCTGGTCGGAGTTCGTCCGTCGCACCAACGACGAGCTCGTGGCCGGCTGGGGCAACCTGGTCAACCGCACCGCGAACCTGATCGCCAAGAACTTCGGCGAGATCCCGGCCGCCGGCCCGCTCCAGCCCGAGGACGAGGCCGTGCTCGCCGCCGCCGAGGCCGCGTTCGGCACGGTCGGCGACCTCATCTCCCGGCACCGGCAGAAGGCCGCGATCGGCGAGGCCATGCGCGCGGTCGGCGAGGTGAACAAGTACGTCTCCGACCTCGAGCCCTGGAAGATGAAGGGCGAGGACCAGCGCGAGCGCCTGGGCACCGTGCTGCACGTGGTCGCCCAGTGCGTGGCCGACCTCAACCTCGTGCTCAGCCCGTTCCTGCCGTTCAGCGCCAACGACGTCGACAAGGCGCTCGGTGGCACCGGCGAGATCGCCCCGATGCCGCAGATCGTGGATGCCGACGACCTCGACGGTGGCGACGGCTACCCGATCATCACCGGCGACTACACGACCGCGCCGTCATGGCAGCGGCACCCGATCACCGTCGGGCTGCCCGTCGCCAAGCCGACCCCCGTCTTCCGCAAGCTCGACACCGCGGTGGTCGAGGAGGAGCTGGAGCGGCTCGGCGGCTGAGGCCCGCGATAGTCCGTGACGTTCTGCAGGCGACACGCCGGGTGGATTCAGCCTGTCGTCGCAACAGGTGGATCTGACTCGCCCGACAGTAGTGCGTCGAGTTCCTCCGCGGGGGTGCGCCACTTCAGTGTCTTGCGAGGACGGGCGTTGAGCTCGGCGGCGATCTG
>NZ_JAMJPH010000015.1:0-29910 GCF_023554635.1 Nocardioides bruguierae | reverse complement strand
GGGGGGCCGGCCGGTTCAGCGACCGACCGGAGCGGCCGTGCGCGTCGGAGCGCTCGGGTTGGTGCGTGCCGTCTCGAGCACCTGGCGCCACGAGGACGCCGGCTTGCGACGGAGCAGGGCACGGCGCTCACGCTCCGTCATGCCGCCCCACACGCCCCACTCGATCTGGTTGTCGAGGGCCTCTGCGAGGCACTCGGTGCGGACGGGGCAACCGCCGCACATCATCTTCGCCTTGTTCTGCTCGGCGCCGCGCACGAACAGTTCGTCCGGCTGCGCCTCTCGGCAGGCCGCCTCAGGCGCCCAGTCTTCAACCCACATGATGTCGTCCCCACATCATTCCAGGGGCCCGCGACCTCCACCCCCATGGCGGTCGTCGGACCCGTTACTTGTCCCTGGTTAAAGTTAAACCGCCGTCGTGCCGACCTTTGCAGGCACGAATTGCCCAAACCTTCTAGTCCGATATGACTAGTCCGAGTGCACCCCCGGAACCCTGGGGGATCACCGCCGGGCGACCGTCGCGTTACGGCAACGTTTCAGAACGCTGCAACACCCGTTGCAACCGTTCCCGACCTGGATTCTGACCAGGTCAGACACCCACCGGGGTTCCGGGCCATGCCGCTCACCCCTGCGGGCTGACCCACAGGGCCACCCAGGCCGGGCGCAGGTTTCACCGGACGCCGGTGCACGGCCGTGGCCACGACGGCCTCGGCCCGCCCGGTCCGGGTGGTACCCCCACCTCCCCGACCGGGCCAGCCCGACCGGGCCGGGGCCCCGCGGAGGCCCCGTGGACGAACCTGTGAGACGCCTGCGCGGGTCCTCCGCCGGGGCGGCCGCGACGACGCGGCCAGGCTGGGGGTGCTCCCGTACCCTTGCGCCCATGTCCGCTTCCCGCACCGCGGCCCGGATCACCTCCCACCTCGGGGTGATGGTCGCCGTCTCCGTCGTGCTCGGCGTCGTCGTCGCCGGTCTCGCCATCCCGTTCGCCGGCCTCGTGGGCCTGAGCGCGCAGGGTGTCGCCGAGACCATGGACGACCTCCCCGAGGAGCTGGAGACCGGCGACCTGGCCCAGCGCACCACCATCCTCGACGTCGACGGCAACACGATCGCGACGCTGTACGACCAGAACCGTGTCGAGGTGCCGCTGCGGCAGGTCTCGCGCACGATGGTCAAGGCGATCCTCTCGATCGAGGACTACCGGTTCTACGAGCACGGCGCGCTGGACGTGAAGGGCACGCTGCGTGCCTTCGTGACCAACCAGGCCTCGGGCGGCACCGTCCAGGGCGGTTCGTCGATCACGCAGCAGCTGGTGAAGCAGACCCTGATCAACCAGGCGGCGACCGAGGAGGAGCAGGCGGCGGCCACGGCGGACACCTACGCGCGCAAGCTCACCGAGCTGCGGTACGCGGTCGCGCTGGAGGAGCAGCACTCCAAGGACTGGATCCTCGAGCGCTACCTCAACATCGTCTACTTCGGCGACGGCGCCTACGGCATCCAGGCGGCGGCCAAGCACTTCTTCAACGTCAACGCCAAGGACCTCAACGTCAAGCAGTCGGCGATGCTCGCCGGCATGGTCAAGAACCCCTACGGGTACGACCCGACCAACGACAAGGCCCGCGCCAAGGACCGTCGTGACGTCGTCATCCAGCGGATGGCGGACCTGTCGGTGATCAGCCAGAAGCGGGCCGCCAAGCTGCGCAAGCAGGGCCTGGGCCTGGACGTGCAGAAGAACCAGAACGGCTGCGTCTCCGCGACCGCCCCGTTCTTCTGCGACTACGTCGTCAACTACCTGGTCGCCGACTCCGACCTGGGGCGCTCCGAGAAGGCGCGTCGTCGCCTGCTCTACACCGGCGGCCTCACCATCCAGACGACGCTGGACATGGACTTCCAGAACGCCGCGGACACCTCCGTCTCCAACGCCGTGCAGCCGACCGACGGGGCCATCGGCGGCCTGGCCATGGTCGAGCCGCTGACCGGTGACGTGAAGGCGCTGGCGCAGTCCCGTCCGATGGGCCGGAAGAAGAAGCAGGGCGAGACCTACCTGAACTTCGTGGTGCCCAAGGAGTACGGCGACTCCAACGGCTTCCAGCCGGGCTCGACGTTCAAGCCGTTCGTCCTGGCCACCGCCATCGAGCAGGGCATCCCGCTGAACACGCAGATCGCCTCGCCGCAGACGATCACCCTGCCGATCAGCTCCTTCCGCGACTGCAGCGGCCCGATCCAGAGCACCCAGGACTACGAGGTCAACAACTCCACGGGCTACGGCACCTACACGCTCTACACGGGCACCCAGCAGTCGGTGAACACGTTCTTCGTGCAGCTCGAGCAGCGCGTCGGCATCTGCAAGCCCTACAACCTCGCGGTGAAGATGGGCATCCAGAACCTCAAGGGCAAGACCGCCCGCAGCCTGTACGAGGTGCCGGCCTTCACCCTGGGCGTCGCCGACACCAGCGTGCTGGAGATGGCCGAGGCCTACGCGACCTTCGCCGGTCGCGGCGTCCACTGCGACTCGCGCCCGGTCACCTCGATCACCGGCCCGAACGGCAACACGGTCAAGGAGTACGACTCCAGCTGCGAGCGGGTCATGCAGGCCACGACCGCCGACGGCGTCGCGGACGTGCTCCGCGGCGTCATCGAGGGCGGCTTCGCCTCCGCCCAGGCGCTCGACCAGCCCGCGGGCGGCAAGACCGGTACCACCCAGAGCGGCCGCGCCGTCTGGTTCGCCGGCTTCACCCGCAACATGGCGGCCGTCTCGATGGTGGCCGGCGTGAACAACCTCGGCCAGCCCGAGTCGCTGGTGGGCAAGTACCTCAACGGCCGCTACGTGGCCTCGGCCTCGGGCTCCACCTACGCCGCGCCGATCTGGGGCGACGCGATGAAGGCGATCGACGACCAGCTGGCGAACGAGAACTTCGTGGCTCCCACCGACGCGGTCGTCAACGGTGTGCAGACGACCGTCCCCTCGGTCTCCGGCATGACCATCGAGACCGCCCGCCAGACGCTGAAGGACGCCGGCTTCGGCGTCTCCGTCGGCAGCTCGGTGAACTCCTCGCTCTCGGCCGGCCTGGTGGCCTACAGCTCCCCGGGCGGCGGCAGCACCGCCGCGGAGAACTCCTTCGTCATCCTCTACCCCTCCAACGGCGTCCCGCCGGTCGTGAACACCCCCAGCACCGGTGGCAACAACGACGGCGGCAACAACAACGGTGGGAACGACGGCGGCGGCAACAGCGGCGGCAGCAACAACGGGAACGGCGGCAACAACGGGAACGGCAACGGCGGGGGCAACAACGGCGGCGGCAACAACGGCTAGCCGCCACCCCGCCTGACGCGACAGGGCCCCGGACCGATCATCGGTCCGGGGCCCTGCTCGTCCTGCGGTCGACGCCCTCGGTCGCCGCCTCGGTCTCAGGAGGCGCCGAGCTGCTTCTTCACCTCGGCGGCCACCGCGCCGCCGTCCGCGCGACCCTTGGTCTGCTTCTGCACCACGCCCATCACCTTGCCCATGGCGCGCATCCCCTCGCCGGCGGCGCCGGTGGACTCCACCGCGGCCGCGACGATCGCGGCGACCTCCTCGTCGGTCAGCTGCTCGGGCAGGTACTCGGCGATGACGCCGGCCTCGGCCTCCTCGCGCTGCGCGGACTCGGCCCGTCCGCCCTCGGCGAAGGCGGACGCGGCCTCGCGGCGCTTCTTCGCCTCGCTGGTCAGCACGGTGACGACCTCGTCGTCGGTGAGCACCTTGGCGCTCTTGCCCGCGACCTCGGCGTTGGTGACGGCGGACAGGACCATCCGCAGGGTGGAGGACCGCAGCTCGTCGCGTGCCTTCATGGCGGCGGTGAGGTCGGTGCGGAGACGGTCCTTGAGAGTGGTCATGGGCGCCATTGTGGCAGCCTGGCCTCGTGCGACACACGTCGATTCCCGCCCCGCCGCGCCTGCTGCGCGACGCGCTGGCCCGACCGCTGCCCACCCCCGGCCCCGCCGTGCTCGCGGGCCTCGGCCTGGCGGCGGCCGGCGGCGCCGCGCTGGCCGCCGGCGCCGCCGAGGCCCGCCGGTACACCCTGCGCCGCCACCGACTGCCGGTGCTGCCCGCCGGGGCGGACCCGATCCGCGTGCTGCACCTCTCCGACATCCACCTCACCCCGGGCCAGGAGCGCAAGCGGGACTGGCTGACGCGGCTCTCCGCGCTGCCCGTGGACCTCGTGGTCAACACCGGCGACAACCTCTCCCACCAGCGTGCGGTCGGCCCGCTGGTCGAGGCCCTCGGCCCGCTCCTGGATGCGCCGGGCGTCTTCGTCCTGGGCTCCAACGACTACTTCGAGCCGCGCGTGCGCAACCCGTTCCAGTACCTGCTGCCCGACACCGGCAAGCGGCGCACCGACGTGCCGGAGCTGCCGTGGCGGCACATGGCCGCCACGTTCACCGGTCGCGGGTGGCTGGACCTCACCAACACCACGGGGCGGTTGAGCGTGAAGGGTGTCGACCTGGCCTTCGCGGGGGTCGACGACCCGCACCTGGCCTACGACGACCTCGCCGCGGTCGACGACGCCGCACCCGTGGACGCCGGCGTGCGGCTCGCCGTCGCGCACGCGCCGTACCTGCGCGTGCTGGACCACTTCGCGCAGCGCGGGTGGGACGCGATCCTGGCCGGCCACACCCACGGCGGCCAGGTCTGCCTGCCGAACGGCCGGGCGCTCACCACCAACTGCGACCTCGACAACGCGCGCGCCCGCGGACTGCACCGGCACCCGGCCGACTCCCGGCCCGGCGACCCCGCCTCGTCCTGGCTGCACGTGTGCGCGGGGCTCGGCACCAGCCCCTTCGCCCGGGTGCGCGTCGCCTGCCGCCCGGAGGCCGTCCTGCTGACCCTGGAGCCGGTGGCCTGAGCGGGCGCGGGCCGACCCGTCCAGGGATGCTCCCCGATTGGGGGCCGACCACGCCGCTGGGCTATGCTCCCGTGCTTGTGAGCCACCGTTGGTGGAGCACATCGGGCTGTGGCGCAGCTTGGTAGCGCGCCTCGTTCGGGACGAGGAGGCCGCAGGTTCAAATCCTGTCAGCCCGACCCTCAGGTGCCCCGGCACCGACAGCAGGGCCCGGACCCACGAGAGTGGGTCCGGGCCCTGCGTGCGTCTGTCCTCCCCCCTCCCCCCGGGCCCACCGCGGGACCCCTGGGCGTATGTCCTCGCACCGTGGCGCGTGCCACACTGCGGGCATGCCTGACTCCGAGCGCGACAAGCTCGCCGCGCCCAGCCTCGGGCGCCTGCTCGGCCGCCGCCGCGGCGCCGACGCCGCGGCCGACGAGGACGCGGCGGACGAGGGCGCCCCGGGCCCCGGGGGGACGTCGGGCCCGGACGCGGCCACGACCGAGCAGCCGACCCTCGTCCAGCCGGCGCCGGAGCGCGAGCCCGTCGCCGAGGCCCGGCCCCAGCCCGTCCCCCAGCCCGACCCCCAGCCCGAGCCTGCGGGCCCCGGGCGCCGCGAGCGTGCGGGAGCGGCGCTGGCGGCGGGCCTGGAGGGCGCCCGAGGCCTGTCCCCGGCCGCCGTGGCTCCGCTCGCAGGGCTCGGCTCCGGGGCGGTCATGGTCGCGCTGGTGGCACTCTCCTCCCAGGGCTGTCGCGCGGCGCTGGGCTCGAGCAGCTGCGGCACGGGCTTGGGAGCCACGCTGCTGGTGCTCGCGCTGGTCGCGGGGGTCGTGGCCGGCGGGCTGCTGCTGCGGCTCGTCTCCGCACCCCAGGCGGTCGCGACGGCCCTGCTGGGCACCGGCGCCACCGCGGTCGTCGCCGTGCTGCTCGCGGACCGGCTGCCCAGCCCCTGGCTGCCCCTGCTGCTGCTCGTCGTCTCGGCCGTGGCCTACGCGGGCGCCCAGCGACTCACCGAGGCCGCGGAGTCCGCCTGAGCCGTCCCGCCTGCCGGGCGGGAGCCCACTCACGCGCGAGACTGGTTCGCATACCTGCACCACGATTTATATTCTGACTATTTCGCCCCCACTGTTCACGTGAGTGAATCCGACCCCTATGCTCCGGTGAGCCCGCCGATGTGACGGGCGTCTCCTGGAGAAGGAACCGTGATGCAGCCTCGTGCCGTCCGCCCACCCCGCTCCGCCGCCCTCGTGGCTCTGGCGGGGCTCCTCGCCGGCCTGCTCGGCGTGGTCCTGCCGCCGCCTGCGGCCGTCGCTGCCGACAGCGACGTGATCGCCTGGGTGGAGGTCGAGGACGGCGCCATCAGCGGCGGTCCGACGTTCAACTCCGGCGACCACGGCAACTTCTCCGGCACGGGCTCCTACACGTTCCGGGAGACCGGGATGACCTCGACCATGAACGTCACCGCGCCGGAGGCGGGCACGTACCCGGTCTACGTCCGCTACGCCGCGGGGCCGCTGGGCCCCGACGAGAACGTCACGCGGTCCATGGGGCTGCTCACCAACGGCGGCGACCGCCAGCAGCTGAGCCTGCCCATGACGAGCTACGAGAACTGGGAGGCCTGGGACTTCGTGGCCGCCGAGGTCAGCCTCCAGGCCGGGGCCAACACGCTCGCCCTCACGTGTGACCGCAGCATCGACTTCTGCCGCCTCAACTTCGACGCGATCCAGGTCGGGGGCACGGCGCCCGACCCGTGTGTGGCCACGGAGGCCTCCCCGGGCTGGACGAGCCTGTTCGACGGCACGTTCACGTCCTTCGACGGCTGGCGCAAGGCCGGGCTCGGAGGCTTCGGCCGGCAGACCGACTGCACGATCCTCAGCGTGCGCGGACGCGGCGCGACCTGGGCCACGCAGCAGCTGACGGCGCCCTACACGCTGCGCCTCGACTGGCTGCGCGAGGGCCTCAACGACGACTCCGCCGTGCACCTCGGCTCCACCAGCCGGGCCGGCGCCGACCCCGTGGGCGGGGTCTCCGTCCTCATCGGCGCCGACGGCGCGGGCATCCGCACCGCGGACGGGACGCTCCACTCCGCCGACGCGGAGGCCGCGACGGCCGAGCACCCCACGGGGCAGTGGAACACCTACACCCTCCGGGTGACCACGACGGGCGTCGAGGTGCTCCTCGACGACGTCGTGGTGAACGCGTGGTCCGGCACCCTGCCCACCACCGGCTTCATCGGCCTGCAGAACCGCGGCTCCACCGACCAGGTGCGCTTCCGCGACGTGCAGGTCCGTCCGGGCGTGGCACCGGTCGGCGTGACCGACTCCTACGCCACCGACGAGGACGTCACCCTCGAGGTCGACGCGCCGGGCGTGCTGTCCAACGACACCGACGCCGACGGCAGCCCGCTCACGGCCGCGGTCGTCGACCAGCCGGCGCACGGCGTCCTGACCCTGGCCGAGGACGGCTCGTTCACCTACGCCCCCGAGACGGGCTTCGTGGGGTCCGACGCGTTCACCTACGCCGCCTCCGACGGTGTGGAGAGCGCGGCCCCGACCACGGTGACGCTCACCGTCGCCGAGGTCGCCGACGCCACCGAGCTGAGCGCCACGGCGGAGGCGTTCGCCTACGGGCGCCGCGGCGCGGTCCGCGTGACCCTCGCCCCGTCGGCGAACGGTGGCGACGTCGAGGTGCTCGAGGGTGGGACGCTGCTGGGCAGCGTGCCCGTGGCGGACGGGGCCGCGGCGGTGCCGCTCCCCCGGAAGGCCCTGCGTCCGGGCCTGCACGCGCTCACCGTCCGGTACACCGGCACGCCCGCCTGGGCGGCGTCGTCCACCGTCGTCGACGTCCGGGTGCGGAAGGCGCGCCCACGAATGACGGTGCGGGCGCCGCAGCGGATCAGCCTCGGCCGGCGCGCCCGCGTGCGGGTCGACCTGGCCGCGGGCCGCGGCGTGCCGGTGGCGGGCCGGGTCCGCCTGGCGGCGCCGGGGCTGGCCGTTCGGACGCAGCGTCTGCGCGGCGGCGAGACCACGTTCCGGCTGCCCCGCGCCCGGCACGTCGGCAGGCTGCGCCTCACCGTCACCTACCTCGGCAGTCGGCTCGTCGCGCGGACGACGCAGCGGGACGTCATCCGGGTCAGGCGCTAGCCGTCCCCCACCCGCGACGACAGCGGCCCCCGTCCTGGTGGACGGGGGCCGCTGTCGTCGGAGGGCGTCAGCGCGAGGCTGCGACCAGCTCGGCGATCTGCACGGTGTTGAGGGCGGCGCCCTTGCGCAGGTTGTCGTTGCTGATGAACAGCGCGAGGCCACGGTCGCCGTCGACGCCCGGGTCGGTGCGCAGGCGACCGACGTAGGACGGGTCCTTGCCGGCGGCGGCGAGCGGGTTGGGGATGTCGGCCAGCTCGACGCCCGGGGCGGCGGCGAGCAGCTCGGCGGCCCGCGCCGGGGTCATCGGACGCTCGAACTCGGCGTTGATCGCGAGCGAGTGACCGGTGAAGACCGGCACGCGCACGCAGATGCCCGAGACCTTGAGGTCCGGGATCCCGAGGATCTTGCGGGACTCGTTGCGGAGCTTCTGCTCCTCGTCGGTCTCGTTGAGGCCGTCGTCCACGAGGTTCCCCGCGAAGGGCAGGACGTTGTAGGCGATGGTCTTCTTGTAGACGCCCGGCTCGCCGAACGCCACGGCCTCGCCGTCGTAGGCGAGCTCCTTGGCCTTCTCGCCGGCGGTCGCGACGCCACCGGCCAGCTCCTCGACGCCGGCGATGCCGGAGCCGGAGACGGCCTGGTAGGTCGAGGCGATCAGGCGGACGAGGCCCGCCTCGGCGTGCAGCGGCTTGAGCACCGGCATCGCGGCCATGGTCGTGCAGTTCGGGTTGGCGATGATGCCCTGGCCCGCCTCGATGACGCCGGCGGCGGCCTCCGGGTTCACCTCGGAGACGACCAGCGGGATCGACGGGTCCTTGCGGAACGCGCTGGAGTTGTCGACCACGATGACGCCGGCCTCGGCGAACTTCGGGGCCAGGGCGCGCGAGGCGGTGGCGCCGGCGGAGAACAGCGCCACGTCCAGGCCCGCGGGGTCGGCCGTGGCGGCGTCCTCGACGACGACCTCCGTGCCCCGGTAGTCCAGGACCTTGCCCGCGGAGCGCGCGGAGGAGAAGAAGCGGATGCTCGCGACCGGGAAGTCCCGCTCGGCGAGGATCTGGCGCATCGCGACACCGACCTGGCCGGTGGCGCCGACGACGCCGATGTGCAGACCGTCGCTCATCGCCCGGTACCTCCGTAGACCACGGCCTCGACCTCGGTGGCGTCCAGGTCGAACGCGGTGTGCGTCGCGCGGACGGCGGTGTCGACCTGCTGCTCGGCGACGATCACCGAGATGCGGATCTCCGAGGTGGAGATCATCTCGATGTTCACCCCGGCGGAGGCCAGCGCGGTGAAGAACTTGGCGGTGATGCCGGGGTGGCTGCGCATGCCGGCGCCGATGAGGGAGACCTTGCCGACGCGGTCGTCGTAGAGCAGCTTGTCGTAGCCGACCTCGTCCTGGATGCGGGCCAGCGTCGACATGGCGCCCTGGCCGTCGTCGCGGGGCAGCGTGAAGGAGATGTCGGTGAGCCCCGTGGAGGCGGCCGACACGTTCTGCACGACCATGTCGATGTTCACCTCGCTGTTGGCGAGGGTCTCGAAGATGCGCGCGGCCTCGCCCACCTTGTCGGGCACGCCGACCACGGTGATCTTGGCCTGGGACCGGTCGTGCGCCACGCCGGAGATGATCGCCTGCTCCACGTCAGAGGCTCCGTCCTGCTCGGATTCGGGGGTGATCCAGGTGCCCTCGACGTAGTCGAAGGAGGTGCGCACGTGGATCGGGACGTTGTACCGGCGCGCGTACTCCACGCAGCGCAGGTGGAGGACCTTCGCGCCGCTGGCCGCCATCTCGAGCATCTCCTCGGTGGAGACGCGGTCGAGCTTGCGGGCCGCGGGGACGATCCGGGGGTCGGCCGAGAAGACGCCGGCCACGTCGGTGTAGATCTCGCAGACCTCGGCACCCAGCGCGGCGGCGAGCGCCACGGCGGTGGTGTCGGAGGCGCCACGGCCCAAGGTCGTGACGTCCTTGGTGTCCTGCGAGACACCCTGGAAGCCGGCCACGATGGCCACGGCCCCCGTCTTCAGCGCGCCCTCGATGCGGCCCGGCGTGATGTCGATGATCTTCGCCCTGCCGTGCACCGAGTCCGTGATGACGCCGGCCTGCGAGCCCGTGAACGACTGTGCCTCGTACCCGAGCTGGGTCACGGCCATCGCCAGCAGCGCCATGGAGATGCGCTCACCGGCGGTGAGCAGCATGTCCAGCTCGCGCGGCGGCGGCAGGGGTGTCACCTGCTGCGCCAGGTCTCGCAGGTCGTCCGTCGTGTCGCCCATCGCGGAGACGACCACGACGACGTCCTTGCCCTGCTTGCGCGTGTTCACGATCCGCTGGGCGACGCGCTTGATGCCGTCCGCGTCGGCCACGGAGGACCCGCCGTACTTCTGCACGACAATGCTCACGAGGAGCTCCTCTTCGGTTCCGCCGGTCCGGGCGAGGGAGACTTTCCCCTGCGCCCGAGGCCGCTCGTCCCCGCCGCGCGTGGGGCGCGCAGGGGCTCGCCGAGCGGGCCAGGGACGAAGTCTACCGAGCGTCGGGGCCGGTGCTCTCCAACATCTCATTCGCGACGGCCACCTGGTCGGCGTCCACCACGACCTCGGCGTCGAGCCGGTCGTGGGCGACGACCGAGAGCAGGGCGTTGAGCGCCGCGCCGGCCAGGTTGCCCCACGAGGAGACGTAGGAGAACTGCCACCACCACAGGGCCTCGGCCACGTTGCCCTGCTGGTAGTGGCGCAGGCCCGTGTCGAGGTCGGTGGCGATGGAGGTGAGGTCGTCGGAGAGCTGGCTCTCCACGACGTCCGGCACGTACGGGTCGAACACGAAGCCGTAGGTGTCCACCCCGCCGAGCATGTCGGCGAGGCTCAGGCGCATGTCGTCGAGGTCCGGCTCGGGGCCGACGTCCGGCTGGTACTCCGAGCGCGGCGTGAAGTCCCGCTGGGCGCCCAGGCGTGCACCGGCGAGGAGCACCTGGCTGATCTCCAGCAGCAACAGCGAGACGGCTCGTCCGCCGTCGCGCTCGGTGGCCATGGCGCGCAGCGCCACGAGGAAGCCGCCGACGGTGTCGGCGATGTCCTGGGCGAGCGCCCGGTCCTGGGCGTCGAGGACCACGGGCCCGGTGCCCGCGCTGTTCTCCGTCATTGTGCTGCCCGCCTCCCAGCAAAGGCTCGTCCGAGGGTGACCTCGTCGGCGTACTCGAGGTCGCCGCCTACCGGCAGTCCACTCGCCAGGCGCGTCACGCGCAAGTCCATCACCGTGAGCATCCGGGTGAGGTACGTCGCCGTGGCCTCGCCCTCGAGGTTCGGGTCCGTGGCGAGGATGACCTCGGTGACCGTGCCGTCGGCCAGGCGCGTCATCAGCTCGCGCACGTGCAGCTGGTCGGGGCCGATGCCGTCGATCGGGCTGATCGCCCCGCCCAGCACGTGGTAGCGGCCCTTGTACTCCCGGGTGCGCTCGATCGCGACGACGTCCTTGTACTCCTCCACCACGCACAGGACGGACGGGTCGCGCCGCGGGTCACGACAGATGCGGCACGTGTCCTCCTCGGTGACGTTGAAGCACACGGTGCAGAACTTCACCTTGGCCTTGACCTCGATCAGGACGTCGGCGAGCCGCCGGACGTCCGTCGGGTCGGCCTGCAGGAGGTGGAAGGCGATCCGCTGAGCGGACTTCGGACCCACGCCCGGCAGTCGGCCGAGCTCGTCGATCAGGTCCTGGACGACGCCCTCGTACAAGCGCGTGCTCCTCTCGGGGCGGCCGGGTCACCCGGCCGGGAAGGGTCAGAAACCGAAGCCGCCGGAGCCGGGCGTGCGCCCGCCGGGGAGTCCGTCGGCGCCGGGCATGCCCGGCATGCCGCCGGCGAGCGGGCCGAGCGCGTCCTGGGCGTTGCGGTCGGCCTGGGCCTTGGCGTCGCGGTAGGCGGCGACCACGAGGTCACCCAGCTCGGAGAGGGAATCCGCGTCCGTGCCCTCCAGGACGCCCTCCTTCAGGTCCACGCCCACCAGGTCGCCGGTGCCGCTCACGGTGACGTTGACGGCCCCGCCGGCCACGCTGCCCGTCACGACGGCCTCGGCCAGCCGCTTCTGGGTCTCCATCAGCTGCTCCTGCATGGCCTGGGCCTGCTGGAGCAGGGCGCCCATGTCGAAGCCGCCCTCGCCGCCCATGCCCTCGAACGGGTTCTGCGTCATCGCACTCTCCGTGGTGTGTCGGTGTCGTTGCCGGCCCCCGGGACCGACCTCTGCGTCCGGCGCGACGGCCGGCCCTGCCGGACCAGTGTGCCCTCCGGGCGGCTGCCCGGTCCGCGACCGGCCCGTGGCGTGCTGCTCACTGGTGCCGGATCTCCTCGATGACCTTGGCCCCCAGCTCGCGGGCCAGCAGCTCGGCGCCGGCCAGGTCGTCGGTCTCGGCGTCCTCGTCGTCCATCGTCACGTCGGCGTCCGGGTCGTGCGTGGGCGCGGCCGGTTCCTCCGCGGCGGCCGGGCCGGATCGGGTCGCCTGGATCGCGCTGCGCGCCGCGGAGATCCCGCCGCTGCCGAGCCGGCGGGCGGTGGGCTGCCCCGCCGCGTCCGGTGCCGGCGCCTCGGGGCGGCCCCGTCCGGACCGCCCGTCGTCGGGCGGCAGGTCCTCGGTCGGCTCGCCGTCGGCCCACGAGGGCGGCTCGGCGTCCGCCCAGGCGGGACGGGACTCCTCCGGTGCGGCCGCGGTCCGCCCCGGCCGCTGGTCCGTCTCGCGGGTCGCCGGCGGCGCGGTGTCGTCGGCCCAGGCGGGGGGACGCTCCGCCGCCGGGGCGGCCTGCTCGGCCGGGCGCTGGTCGGGGCGGGCCCGGCCCTCGGGCTCGCCCCGGCCACGCTGCGAGGAGGCGTCCGGTGCCGACTCCGTCGACGGGGCGGCCGGCCGCGGCGCCGCGGCTGGTGCGGGCTCGGGCGCGCGGGCGGCCGGGCGGGTCACGACCGGACCGTCGGGGCTGGCCCCGGGGTCGACGATGGTCTCGATCCGCCAGTCCATCCCGACGACGTCGATGGCCGCCTGGCGGACGATCTCCGCGCTGCCGCCGGAGTCGAAGGAGGCCCGGGCGCCGGTGTTCGCGAACCCGAGGGTCAGCGTCTTCGCGTCCACGGCGACGACCTGGGCGTTCGTGGTCAGGTGGATCCACGTCACGCGGCGTCGCTGCTTGGTCGCCTCGACGATGTCGGGCCACAGCCGGCGCACCTCGACCAGGCTCAGCCCCGCGGCGGGCTCGGCAGCGGGCTCAGCGGGGTCAGCGACCGGCTCGGCGACCGGCTCGGCCGCCGAAGACTGGGGCACGGCCGGGGCCGGGCGGTCGGGCACGGCCCACGGATCGTCCTGCGGCGCCGGGGGCGCTGCGGTCTCCGGGGCTGCGGGCGCCACGGCTCCCGCGGGTCCGGCAGCGGGGGCACGCGTCTCCTCGGCGGGCTGCCGCTCGACCGGGGTCTGCGGTGCCGGAGCCTGCTGGGCCGGAGCCTGCTGGGCCGCAGCCTGCGGCGCCGGGGCCGGCGGAGCGGCGGGGATGCGCGTCTCCTCCGGCAGCACCGGGGTGATCGACTCGGCCGGCGGCTCAGGAGCGTGGGACTGCGCCGGGACCGGTCGAGGCCGGTCCTGCGCGGGGGCGCTGGGGGCGTGGTGCGCGGGCGCGCTGACCTGACCCGAGACCGACATGCGCCGCTCGACCCGGTCCAGCCGGGCCGCCAGGCCGTCGGTGCCGTGGTCGGCACCGGGCAGCAGCACCCGGGCGCAGATGAGCTCGAGCAGGAGGCGCGGGGCGGTGGCGCCGCGCATCTCGGTCAGACCGGCGGCCACGATGTCCGCGGCGCGGGTGAGGTCGGCGGCACCGAAGCGGGAGGCCTGCCCGACCAGTCGCTCGCCGGCGTCCTCGGAGACGTCGATGAGGCCCGAGGCGGGCGCATCCGGGACGGCGGCCACGATGACGAGGTCCCGCAGGCGACGCAGGAGGTCCTCGGTGAAGCGGCGCGGGTCCTGCCCGGTCTCGATCACCTTGTCCACGACGCCGAAGACCGCGGCTCCGTCGGCGGCGGCGAACGCGTCGACCACCTCGTCGAGCAGCGAGTCGGGCGTGTAGCCGAGCAGGCCGGTGGCCAGCTGGTAGGTCACGCCCTCGGGCCCGGCGCCGCCGAGCAGCTGGTCGAGCACGGAGAGGGTGTCGCGGGCGGAGCCGCCGCCGGCGCGCACGACGAGCGGGATCGCGGCCTGCTCGATGCCGACGCCCTCGAGGTCGCAGAGCTCGGTCAGGTAGCTCGAGAGCAGCCGCGGCGGGATCAGCCGGAACGGGTAGTGGTGGGTGCGCGAGCGGATGGTGCCGAGCACCTTCTCCGGCTCGGTGGTGGCGAAGATGAACCGCAGGTGCGGCGGGGGCTCCTCGACGAGCTTGAGCAGGGCGTTGAAGCCCTGCGTGGTGACCATGTGGGCCTCGTCGATGATGTAGACCTTGTAGCGGCTCTTCACCGGCGCGAAGAACGCCTTCTCGCGCAGGTCACGGGCGTCGTCGACACCACCGTGCGAGGCCGCGTCGATCTCGATGACGTCGATCGAGCCGGGACCCCCGCGGGCCAGGTCGCGGCAGGACTCGCACTGCCCGCACGGCTCGGGGGTCGGCCCCTGCTCGCAGTTGAGCGCGCGGGCGAGGATGCGGGCGGAGGTGGTCTTGCCGCAACCGCGCGGACCCGAGAACAAGTAGGCGTGGTTGACCCGGTTGTTGGCCAGGGCCGCACGCAGCGGACCGGTCACGTGGTCCTGCCCGATGACCTCGGCAAAGGTCTCGGGCCGGTAGCGGCGGTACAGGGCGAGGGGCGACTCCACACGCAGACCCTAACGAGCCCGACCGACAGTCGCCGTGCCGCCGAGGTCAGCGCTGTGGAGGAGGGCGCCGGACCGACGCCGGGCCGACGCCGGGCCGGCCCCTGGGAGCCTCACCGGGAGCGGCGACGGCCGCTCGACCGGGGCCGCGGCCAGGAACGAGAAGGCCCCCCACGCACCCGACAGAGCTCACTTACCCTTGCTGCGTTTCCGCCCTGGGGGAGTTGGGCGAGATGCCGCCACGTGGGGGGTTGCCCCCACTCTAGGCGAGCACCGACGAGCCGCCCAAGACGGGGGCCGTCCTCGGCGGCCCGGGCGGCTCGGTCCGCCGGATTTCGCGACCACAGGCGCTCACCGGTAACTTACGTCTCGGAGGTATCGCCTAGTGGCCTATGGCGCTCGCTTGGAAAGCGGGTTGGGTTAACAGCCCTCGGGGGTTCGAATCCCCCTACCTCCGCCGCAGCCGAAGGCGCCGCACCAGCAGGTGCGGCGCCTTCGTCGTTCCCACGGTGCTGCGCGGTCCGGCCGGCCGGCTACCGCCTGCCCCGCTGCCCACCACGCAGCTCGCCACCACGCAGCACCGCGGCCGCCGAGAGGCGCGGGCCGGCCTCCACCAGGCGCAGCCAGGACGCCGGCACCGTCAGGGGCGTCGCCTCCCCCAGCCCCAGCGCGTCGGCCGCGTCGGGGCCGAGCCGGTGGCGGGTGCCGTCGGAGACCAACCAGGTCCACCCCGTGGCCGCGACCAGCGCCGCCCGGGGTCCGGTGCCCTCGGGCACGAGCCCCCACGCGGGCTCCTCGTCCGTGGACGCTGAGAGGCACAGGTCCGCGTCCCCGCCGACGACGGGGACGGCGGCCGGCCACCCGTCCGGGCGCAGCGCCGGCCCCAGGCCGCCGGCCGAGCCCTGCACCAGTCGGCCCGGCGACGTGGCCCGCGCCGGGAGGTCGCCGGCCAGGGCGGCCCACACGCGGGCGGCGAACCGGTCCAGGGGCCGCAGCGACCCCGCCGCGTCCACCACCCGGGACCCGGAGCGGGTGTGGTCCCCGACCCGGACGCCGGCGGGTCGGCCGGGCGCGGGTCGCCCGAGCCTGCCCCCAGCCACCACGTCGGCGAACGCCGCCGGGCTCAGCGGCGCACCGGTCGGCAGCAGCCCGACCCAGGCAGCGGGCACCGTGCGGGCCCAGCGAGCGGCGGGCTGACCGAGCGCGGCCAGCACCTCGTCGCTGCCCGGGGGCACCCGCAGGCGGACCAGCCCGCCCGCGCGGTCGGGCGTGACCAACCAGGTGACGTCGGTGCCGGCGGCGCGCACCAGCACGGCGCCCGTCGCGCTCCCCGTGCTCGCAGCGGACCCGGTGAGCGTCAGCGTGGCGCTCCCCCGGGCGCCGGCGCAGACCGTCCATCCGGTCGCGAGCTGGTCGGGCTCCGGGAGACGCGTGGGCGCGCCGGCGAGGCCGAGGGGCCTGCCCGTCGGGAGGGAGGCGAGCACGTCGGCGGGCGCGGTCACCGGGGACGCGGCGGCCTCGCCGAGCACGAGCCGCGCCGCGACCGCGTTGCCGACGGGGTGCAGCACGGCCGTCTGGTCCTGAGCGCCGGCCGCCGCGCCAGGAGGCGGGTCGAGCAGGGCGTAGGCCTGCCCGGCGGCGTCCAGCACGAGCGCCGGCGCGTGCAGCTCCTCGACCTCGCGTGCGACGACGGCGCCGTCGCCGTCCGTGGGCCGGCCGCCCGGTGCCGAGAAGCCCATCCCGGCGACGACCCCCGGCACGACCGCCACCAGCACCGCCAGCAGGGTCCCCAGGACGAGGCGGCGCCAGGGCGGCCCCGGCTCGTCGGCGCCCGGCGTGCGACCGACGAGCGCGGCGGCGGTGCGGCGACGGTGCCAGCCCTCCGCCTCGAGGAGGTCGCGACGGCTCACCACGGCCACCACCCGCTCTCGCCGAGCAGCCGGGACAGGTCGGGCCCGAGCCCCGCCGCCAGCACGGCGGTGGGCAGGAGGAGCACGAGGAGCAGGGACTCCACCGCGTCGCCCCACCGGGCCAGCCGCAGGGCGGCCGTGCCGCCCGGCGGGCGGGCGACCACGAGCACGAGGGCCGCCGCGAGCAGGACGGCTGCCGCGGTGGTCGACGACCGGCCGAACAGGGCGGGCGCGAGCACGCAGGCCGCGGCCGCGCCGGCCGCGACGACCAGGCCCGTCATCCGGAGCGGACCGCGGGCGTGCCGGGCGCGCAGCCCCACGAGCAGCGCGGCGAGGACCGGCAGGACCGAGGCGGCAGGACCGCTGGTGACGGAGAGGACCGCTGCGCACGCCGCCGTCACCGGCACGCTCGCGACCGCGGAGCCGAGCAGCAGGTCGTGGGCGGGGCGGGTGCCGCGTCCCGGGCCGTCACCAGGGTCTGCACCGTCGGTCTCGGCGACGAGCGCGGCCGCCCACCAGGGCGCGAGGTTGCTGGCCATCACCGTGAGGGTCAGGACGACGCTCGCCCCCGCGGCCGGGGTGCCGCCGACCAGGACGACGCCCGCGCCCGCGGCCAGGCCTGCGCCGGCCACGAGCCCGGGCAGGCAGAGCCCCCAGCGGCGACCGAGCAGGCCCGCCGCGGTGCCGGCGACGAGCAGTGCGACGAGCCCCGCGATCGCCGGTGCGGCCGGCCCGTGGACCCCGAGACGGTCCGCAGCCGGCAGCGCGGCGAGCCCGGCCAGCGCGGCGGAGCCCGTGCCTACCAGGGCAGCGGTCGGAGCGCTGCGGGCGCGGGTGGGACGCACCAGCAGCAGGAGCGACAGGGCGCCGAGGGCCGCGGCGGTCGTCGGGAGCGCCGCGGACGCGAGGACGCCGGGGGCGAGCCCGGCGCCGGCGACGAGGAGCCAGGCCGTGAGCACCGGCGCCCTGAGGACCGACGCTGTGAGGACCGGCGCCGGGAGCCCCGGGCCGAGGGACCGGTCACCGCCGACGACCTGTGCGACCCGTGCGGCCGGGTCGTCCGCGGGCGTTCCCGGTTCCTCCAGGCCGAGCAGCAGCAGTGCCCCGTCCGGCACCGCAGGGCCCGCCGACGCCGCGAGACCGTCGGCGAGCGGCACCGCGACCGGCACGGGCGTGCCGTCCGCCAGTCGTGCTGCGAGACGGGCGCGCGGCGCGGCCGCCAGCGTCGCCTCGTCCAGGCCGACGAGCCCGGCGAGGTCGGGTCGCTCGGCGAGCACCTCGACGAGGCAGAGGGAGTCGGGGACGGCGACGTCCACCGCTCCCCCGGGGCCCCGGAGCGTCAGCCGCAGCAGGGCGCCGGGGCGGACGGGCGGGGAGGCGACCGACTCGACGGCGCGACGGCGACCGCCGACGGGGTGGCGCGGCGCCGCCCCCGGCTCGGGGTCCGGGGGCGGCAGGAAGCCGGGCGGGTGGGTCATCACGGTTCCCTCCTGGTCGGCCCCGCCGGGCCGGTGGTCGGTCGGTCGGCTCGGGCAGGCGGTCGGGTCAGGCGGCAGGTCAGGCGGTCGGGTCAGGCACCGAAGAGCGCCGCGCCCCGCAGGTCGGCGGCGCGGTAGTCCTCGTTGGCCTGCGCCACGGCGCCGGAGGTGCGGGCGAGGAGGTCGTGCATGCCGGCCACCTGCTCGTCCCACCCGGCCTTGGCCGTGTCGTAGGCGGTGCGGGCCGAGCCGACCCAGGCGCCCCGCAGGGCGGCGAGGTCGCCGTCGAGCTGGGCGAGGCGGGACTGGATGTCGCGGACCGCGCGGGCGAGGTCCTGGCTACCGCCCTCGAGCCGGGCGTGGTCGACGCGGATGCCGTCGAGGTCGTTCATGGGTGCTCCTTCTGTCAGTGGGGTGCGGGGGTGTGGTGGGTGCGGGTGGTGGCCGTGGCGCGGCCAGGCCTCACGGCAGCGCGCCGAGCGCGGACTGGAGCCGTGCCATGGCGCCCTGCTGCGCGTCGTCGGTGGCGGTGTTGTCCTGCTCGGTGGTGCGCAGGTCGGCCTCGAAGCGGTCGAGCACCGCCACCACCTGCCGCTGCCGGGCGTCCCACGCGGCGGCCAGGGCGGAGAACGCGGCCGCGCCCTGCCCGCCCCAGCCGGCGCGCAGGTTCGCGACGTCGCCCTCGAGTCGACGGCCCACCTGGTCGAGGTCGGTGCGGGCCTGGGACACCAGCGACGCGGCGCGTCCGAGTGCGCCGGCTCCCTGTCCGTAGTCAGCTGCCATGAGCGTGCTCCCTTCTCTCGGTGCCGGCCGGCCCGAGCGGCCCGCCGACGCCCCGACGGCGTGCCGGGACGTCCGTCTGGCTACCCCCGGGGACCCGCGGAAAACGGCTCGCGGAGTTCTCCACAGGCCGGCGTCCGGCACGGTCCCGCGGTTGTCCACAGATCGCCGGGCGGGCGTTTCTCCGGCTCGGGCAGGGGCATCCGGTACGGCATGTCCACGACCGACCTGCGCCGCGATCGAGGCCCTGCTACCACCAGCGCCGACGTCGCCCTGCTCCCCGTGCCGAGCCTGCCGCGCGCCGAGTCCGGCGCGGCGGCCACCGCCCTGGTCCCGCTCGTCGGCAGCCTCGGCTCGGTGGCGGTGATGATGGCGCTGAGCCCCACCGGCGGTGCCCGCGCCCTCCTGGCCGGTGGCGCGCTCCTCGTGGCGTCCCTGACCTACGGGGTCGTCGCCCTCGAGCGGCAGCGGGGGCAGCGGCGCGAGGCGTTGCGTCGCAGCCGCGCCTCCTACCTGCGGCACCTCGAGGAGGTACGGGCGGCACTCGTGGCCCGCGGCCCGCACCCGGACGAGGCGGCGCACCCGCCCGCGGAGCTGCTCGCCCTGCGGCCACCGCGGGCCCGCCTCGTCCCGGAGGGGGCGCCGTTGCTGGTGCGACTCGGCGCGACGACGCTGGCCGAGCCCGCACTGGCCCCTCCGGGCGCCGAGGAGGAGGCCGACCCGGCACTCGCCCGGGCGGCCGAGCGCCTGGTCGCGGCGTGGTCGCAGCGGCCGGGGCCCGCCCTGGTGGACCTGCGCGCGCACGCGCGGCTGACGCTGCCCGCTCCGGTGGCCCGCGCCCTGGTCTGCCAGGCCGCCTGGCAGCTGGCGCCCGCGAGCCTGTCGGTCGCCGTGCACGGTGCCCCGGCCGCGCGGCGCTCGTGGTCGTGGGTCCCCTGGCTCCCCCACCACGTCACCGCGCCGGCGGTGGCCGAGGACGACGGGGGCGAGGCGCACCGCCTGCTCGTCGTGCCGGCCGGAGAAGCCGTCCCGACTGGTGACGGCGACGGGCGCACCACCGTCCTGGTCGTCGACGACGACGCCGCCCCGCCCCCGGAGGCCGGACGCCCCGACGTGCTCCCGCGCGACCTGGCCGCCACCACGGCACGCCGGCTGGCCCGGTACGGCGGCGCTGCGCCGACGGGTGGCGACGCCGCGCTGCTGGGGCTGACGCCGCTCGGAGCGGGCGAGGGGGCGGACGACGGAGCAGAGGACAGAGCAGAGGACGGAGCAGAGGTCCCGGCGGGCTGGGCCCCCCGCCCGGCGGCCGAGCGCCTGCGCGTGCCGCTGGGCCGCGACCTCGCCGGCGAGCCCGTGCTGCTCGACCTCAAGGAGTCCGCGCTGGGCGGCTCCGGCCCGCACGGCCTGGTGGTCGGTGCCACCGGCTCCGGCAAGTCCGAGCTGCTGCGCAGCCTGGCCCTGGCGCTGGTGGCGGGGCACTCCCCGCGCGACCTCCAGCTGGTGCTGGTCGACTTCAAGGGCGGCGCCACCTTCGCCGGCATCGAGCACCTGCCCCACGTGGCCGCCCACGTCACCAACCTCGCCGGCGAGCTGGCGCTGGTGGACCGGATGGCCGACGCCCTCGCCGGCGAGCTCACCCACCGGCAGGAGGTGCTGCGCGCCTCCGGGCACGACTCCCGCGAGGCCTACGAGCAGGCGCGGGCACGCCAGGACGACCCGACCACCGAGCCGCTGCCCAGCCTGCTCGTGGTCGTGGACGAGTTCTCCGAGCTGCTCGGCGCCCGCCCGGAGATGGTGGAGACGTTCGGGGCGATCGGGCGGCTCGGCCGCTCCCTGGGCGTCCACCTCCTGCTGGCCTCCCAGCGGCTGGAGGAGGGTCGGCTGCGGGGGCTCGAGGCGCACCTGTCCTACCGGGTCGCGCTGCGCACCTTCACCGAGGCCGAGTCGCGCACCGTGCTCGGGGTCCCGGACGCCGGCCGGCTGCCCCGCCGTCCCGGCGAGGGCCTGCTCCAGGCGAACGCCGGCCCGCCGCTGCGCTTCCGCGCCGCCCACGTCTCGGGGCCGGCCCCCGCCGCCCCCCGGCAGGAGCAGGGCCCGGTGGACGACCGCGTCCGCGGCCTGGAGGAGACCCCGTCGCAGGCCGCGGTGACCCACGACGGCCCCTCCCTGCTCAGCACCACCGCGCAGCGGCTGGCCCGCCCCGTCCCGGGGCACGAGCGGCCCGCGCACCGGGTCTGGCTGCCGCCGCTGGAGGAACCGCCCACACTGCGTGACCTGCAGCCCCACCGCACCGCGGACGCCTGGGACCTGCCGCTCGGCCTGGTCGACCTGCCTCGCGAGCAGCGCCACGACGTGCTCCGGGTCCGGCTCGGCCTGGGCCACCTCGCGGTGGTCGGCGCGCCGCGGACTGGCCGCAGCACGGCGCTGGCGAGCACCGTGCTCACGCTGGCCGACCGGCTCGGGCCCGACCGGCTGCACGTCCACCTGCTCGACCCCACCGGCGCGCTGGCGCCGCTGGCGGGGCTGCCCCACGTCGCCTCCCGGCTCGACGGGCAGGACCCCACTCTGGTGCGGCGGCTCCTGGACGACCTCGAGCGCACCATCGAGCGGCGCGAGCAGGGCCTGGACGCCCCCGCGGACCCGCACGGCGCCCACACCCTGCTCGTGGTCGACGACGCTGCCGCCCTCCTGGCCGCCCACGACGACGCCGGCGCCCGGCTGGCCCGGCTGGCCGCGCGCGGGCTGCCCGCCGGCCTGCACCTCGCGCTGGGCGCGACCCGGTGGGCGCAGCTGCGGCCCGGCCTGCGCGAGCTGTTCGCCGAGCGGGTCGAGCTGCGCCTGGGAGACCCGGTCGAGTCCGAGGTCGACCGTCGGACCGCCGCGCGGGTGCCCCGGCACCGGCCCGGTCACGGCACTGCCCCCGGGCAGGTCGCGCCGGGGCGTCCCGTGGGCGGCCACGCCCTCCTGACCGCCGTGCCCGACGACCCGGCCCGCCCCCTGGGCGGTGCGGAGGCGGAGGTCGCACGGCTGACCGCGGCGGCGCACGCGCGCTGGCCCGGGCGCGTCGCTCCGCCGCTGCGGGTGCTCCCCGCCCGCGTCGACCTCGCCGACCTGCGTGCCCGGCACGGCACCCCGGCGGGGACCGGCGGCGCCGTCGTCCTGGCGCTGGAGGAGCGCGAGGACGAGGTGGTCGCGCTGGACCCGGTGACGGAGCCGCACCTGCTGGTGCTCGGTGAGCAGGGCTCGGGCCGCACGACGGTGCTGCGGTCCCTGGCCACCTCCGCGCTGGCCACGTCCGCACTGGCCGCCTCCACGCCGGGCGACGCTCCCGAGGGCGGGCTGAAGGTGCTGGCGCTGGACCCGCGCCGCAGCCTGCTGGGCGACCTGCCGCGCGAGCACCTCCTGGACCACGTGAGCACGCCGGACCGCGCCCGGGCCGCCGTCGCCGACCTCGCCACGTACCTGGCCCGCCGGGTGCCGGGGCCGGACGTCGACCCCGCCCGGCTGCGGGCCCGGGACTGGTGGCGCGGCGCGGAGGTGCTGGTGCTCGTCGACGACCACGACCTGCTGGAGGCCGGCGGGTCGCCGCTCACCCCGCTGCTGCCGCTGCTGCCGCAGGCCCGCGACGTGGGGCTGCGGGTCGCGGTCGCCCGCCGCTCCGGTGGGGCCGCCCGCGCCCTGGGCGGCCCGGTGCTGGCGACGCTGCGCGACCTGGCCTCCCCCGGCCTGCTGCTCTCCGCCGACCCGGCCGAGGGTCCCCTGCTCGGCAGCACCCGCCCCGAGCGGGGCGTGCCGGGGCGGGGCCGCCTCGTCACCCGGGACGCCGGGGTGCGGACCGTCCAGGTCGGCTGGTCACCCCCGGGCACGACGGCCGGCTGAAACGCCGGAGACAGTCGTTTCTCCTGCCGGGCCGGACCGACCCGGGACAGAAGACTGCAGCGAGCGTCACAGACCGGACAACCTCGCTGTAACACCGCGTCAACGCCACGCTTACACGCGGCTCGCACAGTGGACCTGACTCCACCCCCCACCTCGAGGAGCCCGTCATGACCGCGACCGCCGAGACGCGTCCACTGCTCACCACCGACGACGCCCGGCTCGACCGGCTCGCCGACCAGCGCGAGAACCTCCGCCTGCGGCACTCCCAGCGACTGGCCGAGCTGCTGGAGCAGCGGGAGGACCTGCGCGGCGTCAACGCGCTCGCCGACTTCGTCAGCGCTTCCGTCCGCTGGAGCGCCTGAGCGCCGCGGCCACGGCCCCCGGCGGCGTGCGCCCAGGTCACGGTCCGGTGACACCGGGGCGCCACCACCCCGACGGTCGCGCCGGGACTGCCTAGACTCACCCCGTGATCTTCAAGCGCGTGGGGGACGGTCGTCCCTACCCCGAGCACGGGCTCGCCACCCGTGACTGGGCGGCGCTGCCCCCGCGGCAGGTGCGGCTGGACCAGCTCGTCACCACGAAGGACACCCTGCAGCTGGCTGCCCTCCTCGACGAGGACTCCACCTTCTACGGCGACCTGTTCGCCCACGTGGTGCTGTGGCGCGGCGACATGTACCTCGAGGACGGCCTGCACCGCGCTCTGCGGGCCGCGCTCCAGCAACGGTCGGTGCTGCACGCGCGGGTGCACGCCATCGGCGAGGAGACGACGATCCCCGCATGATCCACGTGCCGCAGGCCCTCAAGACCACGCTCACGCTGCTCGTGCTGGCAGGCGTCCTCGCCGTCGGCGCGTGGTGGGGCTGGTCCTCGCTGACCACCCCGTTCGACGAGGACGCGTCGGCCGACGAGGGCACCTGCGCGCCCCTGGAGATCGCCCGCGGCGACCGGGTCACCCCCGACATGGTCGAGGTGGTCGTGCTCAACAGCGGCAACCGCGCCAACCTCGCCTCGACCGTGATGGAGCAGCTCACCTCGCGCGGCTTCGTCGGGGTCGAGACCGGCAACAGCGAGACCGAGGTCAACCGCGTCCAGGTGTGGGCCCCGACCCGCCGCGGCCCGGGCATCCAGATGCTGATGAGCTCGATGCCGAAGGGCACGAAGGTGCGCAAGCGCGACGTCGACACGCTCACCGTCGTCCTGGGTGACGGCTTCACCGACCTGGCGACCGGCCGCGAGGCGGTCAAGGCCACCCGCGCCGGCACGCTCTGCCAGCCGGCCGCCTCCTGATCAGTCGCGCTCCTCGGTAGCACTGCCTGGGTAGCGCTGCCTCAGTCGCGTTCGGGCGTCCGCCGCGCGTCCTCCCGCAGCCAGCGCGCCAGGCGACCGCCGCGGCTGACCTGCCGCAGCCGGCGCTCCACGTCCTCGCGCACCGCGCGCGGGGTGACCAGCAGCAGGTGGTCGCCGTGCCGCAGCACGGTCCGCGGCTCGGGGACGACCATCTGGTCCCCCCGGATGATGAGCGAGACCGAGGCCCCCACGGGCAGCCGCAGCTCGGCCACCTCCACGCCGTGCATCCGCGAGGTGTCCGCGATGGTCACCTGCAGCAGGTCCGCGGCCAGCCGCTCCAGCGGCGCCGCCTCCAGCTCCAGGTCGCGGTGCCGCTCCGTGAGCGCGACGCCGAGCACCCGGGCCACGAACGGGAGCGTCGGGCCGGTCAGTGCCGTGTAGACGACCACCATCACGAAGACGAGGTCGAAGAGCCGCTCCGAGCCACCCACCCCCTCGGCCAGCGGGATGGTGGTGAGGACGACGGGCACGGCACCGCGCAGCCCGGCCCAGGACAGGAAGGCCAGGTCGCGGGGGCGCATCGGTTGCGCCAGCGAGCTGACCGCCACGGAGACCGGCCTGGCCACCAGCGTGAGGATCAGCCCGGCCGCCAGCCCCAGCAGCACCTCGTTGAGGGTGACCCGGCTCGGCGAGAGCAGCAGGCCGAGCATCACGAACAGCCCGATCTGGGAGAGCCAGGCGATGCCCTCGGCGAACGAGCGGGTGGCGCCGCGGTGCGGCAGCTCGGAGTTGCCGAGCACCAGCGCGGCCACGTAGATCGCCGCGAACCCGCTGGTGTGGACGCCGGCGGCCAGCCCGTAGGCCAGGAAGGTCAGCGTGATCACGGCCAGCGGGTACAGGCCGGCCGTGGGCAGGGCGACGCGGCGCATGAGCAGCGCCCCGCCACGTCCGACGAGGAAGCCGACGAGCCCGCCACCGACGAGCTCGGCGAGGATGATCAGCCCCACCACCAGCGGGTGGTGGTCACCCACGGCGCCGGTGGAGACGAGCGTGACCAGCACGACCGTGGGGGCGTCGTTGAGGCCGGACTCGGCCTCCAGCGCACCGGTCAGGCGGCGCGGCAGCGGCACGACGCGCAGCACCGAGAACACCGCGGCGGCGTCGGTCGGCGAGCAGACCGCGCCCAGCAGGATCGCCACGGGCCACGACAGCCCCAGCACGTAGTGCCCGGCCAGCGCCATGATCGTCACCGAGACACCGATGCCGACGGTGGCCAGCGAGACGCCGATCCGCAGCGAGCCGCGCAGGTCGCGCCAGCCGGTGGTGAGACCGCCCTCGGCCAGGATCACCGCCAGCGCGGCGAAGCCGAGGGCGTGGGCCGCGGAGGCGTCCTCGAACTGGATGCCCAGCCCGGACTCGCCCAGGGCGACGCCCATGAGCAGGTAGAGCAGCAGCGAGGGCAGCCCGACGCGGGAGGAGACCCGCACCGCGAGGATGGCCAGGAGCGTCACGGCCGACCCGACGAGCAGGAAGCTGTCGAGCTGGTGGACGTCGAGGCTCACGGGGCACCCCTGGCGGTCTCGGCTACGGGGTCCGATCCTAGCCAGCGCGGGTGCGGCACCGACGGGGGTGTCCACCGGTCGTAGCCTGCGGGCGTGAGCCGCTTCGAGGTCGCCTCCCGCGCCAACGTCCCGCCCTTCCACGTCATGGACGTGCTCGAGGCCGTCGCCGCCCGCCGCCGGGCCGGTCTCGAGGTGGTCGACATGGTGGCGGGGCAGCCCGGCACGGGCGCACCCCGGGCGGTGGCGGACGAGGCGGTCCGGCTGCTGCGGTCGGGCGACCCGCTCGGCTACACCCCGGCCGTGGGCGTCCTGGAGCTGCGCGAGGCCATCGCGGCCCACCACGCCCGGGTGCACGGCATCGAGGTCTCCCCCGACGACGTGGTGGCGACCACCGGCTCCTCCGGCGGCTTCCTGCTCGCCTTCCTCGCCGCCTTCGAGGCCGGCGACCGCGTCGCGATGGCCAGCCCCGGCTACCCCTGCTACCGCAACGTCCTCCAGGCGCTGGGCTGCGAGGTCGTCGATCTCCCGACCGGGCCGGAGACCCGCTTCCAGCCGACCGTCGAGATGCTCGAGGCGGCCGGCCCGGTGCAGGGCCTCGTGGTGGCGAGCCCCGCGAACCCGACCGGCACGATGCTGCTGCCCTCGGAGCTCGCGGCGCTGGCCACCTGGTGCGAGGAGCACGGCGTGCGGCTGATCTCGGACGAGATCTACCACGGCATCGAGTACGCCCCGCTGGACGGCGGAGCGCCGTTGGCTCGCACGGCCTGGGAGACCTCCCGCGAGGCCGTGGTCTTCTCCTCCTTCTCCAAGTACTTCTCGATGACGGGCTGGCGCATCGGCTGGATGCTCGTGCCCGCCGGCCTGCGTCGCGCCGTCGACGTGCTCACCGGCAACTTCACGATCTGCCCGCCGGTGCTGGCCCAGCGGGCGAGCCTGGCCGCGTTCACCGACGACGCCTACGCGGAGCTGGACGGGCACGTGCACCGCTACGCCGAGAACCGGCACCTGCTGCTCGAGGGCCTCACCGACCTCGGCCTCGGCGACCGGCTGGCGCCCGCCGACGGCGCCTTCTACGTCTACGCCGACGTCTCCCACCGCACCGACGACTCCCTGGCCTACGCCCGGCACCTGCTCGAGACCACCGGCGTCGCAGTGGCGCCCGGCGTCGACTTCGACCCGGTGCACGGCAACCGCTTCCTGCGGTTCAGCTTCGCCGGCACCCGTGCCGACGTCGAGGAGGGGCTGCGGCGGCTCGCGCCGCACCTGCGCGCCTGAGCCACCCGTCGTCCACAGGCGCCCCCCGCAGCAGGGTTCTCCCCCGCACTGCCCCGACCCCTGCCGCCACGAGGCGTGGCGGCGGAGCCTGGAGGCACGACCCGAGCGACGGGCCGGGCCCGTGACGCCGGGCGGAGGAGACGAGGTGCCCCGTGGCCGGACCCCTGGACCTGCCCCTGCCGGACCTGCCCGGCGACCTGTCGGCGGTCGCCGCGACGCTGCGCTCGCGCGCCGCGGTGCTCGACCTCGAGGGCGAGCACGTGCGCGACGGGCTGGCCGCCCCCGGGTGGGCGGGCGAGGCCGAGCGCGCCTGGTCGGCGCGTGCCCGGGACCGGCTGGACGAGCTGGAGCGGTGCGCGGCGCTGCACCGGGCCGCGGCCGTGGTGCTCGACCGGCACGTGGAGGACCTGCGCCGGCTGCGGGCGAGCCTGCTCGCCGCCCGCGAGCTGGTGGAGCGCGCCGTGCGGGGTGTGGCGTGAGCGAGCCGCACGTCACCGGCGGCGTCGCCGGCCTCGAGGCCACCTGGGACCGGCTGGAGGACCTGGCCGCCACCGAGCGCGGGCTGGCCGCCGCCCTGGCCGGCCTGGCCGACGCGACCCTGGCGGATGCTGCCCACCCGGCCCTGCTGGGCAGCCTCGCCGTCAGCCCCGTCTCGGGGGCCAGGGCGGAGGCGGCACTCGCGGAGGCGGCCCTGGCCACCCGGTCGTGCGCGGCCGGCTACGACGCCGACGCCGAGGCCCTCGAGCGGGTGCTCCTGCTGCTGCGCACGGCGGACGCCGGCGCCCGGCTGCTCCAGGAGTCGCTGCTCGCCCGGCTCGGCTGGTGCGTGGTGCCGGCCGCGGGCGCGCTGGGCGTGGCCACGGCACTGGGCGACCCGGACGCGCTGACGCGACACCCGGGCCTCGTGCAGGACGCCTTCGCCACCGCCCCCGGACCGCTGGGCACGGCCGCCGCCGCCCGAGCGCTGGGACTCGCCTACGCGGACCCGCCCGTGACGGTCCACCGCCGGCCCGACCTCGAGCGCGAGGGCTCGCGCGACGCGGGCGACCTGCGCGACGTCGTGGCGCGCCTCGGGGAGCTGAGCGCCCTCTCCGACCCCGCGCACCCCGAGAACGACGGCACCCTCGAGGTGCAGACCTTCACCGCCACCGACGGGACGGTGCGGCACGTGGCCTACCTGCCCGGCACCGACGACATGACCACGCTGCCGTGGACGGCCGACGCCGACGTCCGGGACATGGGCACGAACCTGCGGCTCGTCGGCGGCCTGCCCAACGGCTACGCCGACGGCGTCGTCCAGGCCCTGCGACAGGCCGGCGTGCGGCCGGGCGAGCCGGTGCTGCTCGCCGGGCACTCCCAGGGTGGGCTGGTGGCCGCGCAACTGGTGGCGCACGCCGAGGAGACCGGGCTCGCGCTCGACCGTGCCGTGACCCTGGGCGCCCCGGTGGCCGGCACCGACGTGCCACCGGGCAGCCTCGTGCTCAGCCTCGAGAACGCCGGTGACGTGGTGCCGCAGACCGACGGCGGCGCCAACCCGGCGGGCCCGGGGCACGTCACCGTCGTCGCGGACGGCGGCGGCGCCGGCGTCACGGGCCACCACGGCTTCGAGGCCTACGGGCGGGTCGCGGGCGCGGCCGACGCCTCGACGCACCCGTCGGTGACGCAGGCGCTGACGCAGCTGCGCGAGGCCGGGTTCCTCACCGGCACGGCCGCGACACGCACCCGGGTCCTGCAGGTGGAGCGCCGGTGAGCACGCACGTCCGGCCGATCCGGGACAGAGGCCTCTACCTCTTTTTCTCCGACAGATGTAGTTTGATGTCGAGATACTTTCCCGACATCACACCGAGGTGACCCACGATGAAGGCTGTCGTCTTCGACCAGTTCAAGACCTTCCCGACGCTCAAGGACGTCGAGAAGCCGACCCCCGGCCCGGGCGAGGTGCTCCTCAAGGTCGCCGGCGCGGGCGCCTGCCACTCCGACGTCGCGATCTTCAGCGAGTTCACCGAGGACTTCGGGCCGGCCCAGATGAAGCCGTCCTTCACGCTCGGCCACGAGAACTCCGGCTGGATCGAGGAGATGGGCCCGGGCGTCGAGGGCTTCGAGAAGGGCGACGCCTTCCTGGTCTACGGCCCGATCGGCTGCGGCCACTGCAAGGCCTGCTCCCGCGGCCAGGACACCTACTGCGAGAACGCCGCCGGCATGCGCTACCTGGGCACCGGCCTGGGCCGCGACGGCGGCATGGCCGAGTACATGGTCGTCCCGGCCCGCAACCTGGTGCCGCTGGGCGAGGCCGACCCGGTGGCCGCCGCGCCCCTCTCGGACGCCGGCCTCACGCCGTACCACGCGATCAAGAAGTCGCTGCACCTGCTGGGCGGCGGTGACAAGTTCGCGCTGGTCATCGGCCTGGGCGGCCTCGGTCAGCTCGCCGTGCAGATCCTCACGGCGCTGACCGGCGCCACCGTCATCGCCACGGACACCAAGGAGGAGGCGATGAAGGCCGCCGAGGCCCGCGGCGCCGTCATCGTGCCCGGGGGCGAGGGCCAGGCCGAGAAGATCCGCGAGATCACCGGCGGCAAGGGCGTCGACGCCGTCTTCGACCTCGTCGGCGTCGGCCCGACCATCGAGCTCGGCATGACGGTGGCCGCCTCGCAGGGCCGCGTGACCGTCGTCGGCATCGCCGGCGGCAACTACCAGTGGAACTTCTACACCACGCCCTACGAGACCGAGCTGGCCAACACCTACTGGGGCACCATCGAGGAGCTCCACGAGGTGGTCGCCCTCTACCGCGCCGGCAAGATCGAGCCGGACGTCCAGGTCTACGCCATGGACGAGGCGCTGCAGGCCTACCACGACCTGCACGACGGCAAGCTCTCCGCGCGTGCCGTGGTGGCACCGCACGGTCGCTGAGCACCGGTAGCCGCAGGCC
>NZ_JAMJPH010000014.1:0-11847 GCF_023554635.1 Nocardioides bruguierae | reverse complement strand
GGGGGGGGGGGCGCGCGCCGCGCCCCCCCCCCGGCGGCCGTCCGGGCTCGCGAGCCGGAGCACCCGACCGTCCGGCCACCCTGACGCGCGTGCGAGGATCGGGGACCCACCGTCTCGGACAGGACCCGCTGCCATGACCTCGCACCTCTCCCCGGACGACCACACCGGGCAGCGCCCCACCGCGAAGCGCCTGCTCGGCTCGCTGGCCCTGGTCGGTGTCCTGGTCCTCAGCAGTGCCTGCAGCGGCGACGGCACGGCCGACGGCGACCCGGGCGGCACGACGGCCGCGTCCCCCTCGACTCCCTCGACTTCCTCGTCGGGCTCGTCGGGCTCGTCGGGCTCATCGGGCTCGTCGGGCTCATCGGGCTCGTCGGGCTCGTCCCCGAGCAGCGCGACGGCGGACCCCGCAGAGGGCACCGCCGAGGGCACCGCGTTCTCCTGGTCGGAGCCCGCCGAAAGGTCCCAGTGCCTGTCCGGCGGCGACCGACCGTTCGACCTCGGCTTCTACGAGATCACCACCGAGCTGACCGAGCCGGCGACCGACGTGCGGGTCTCGCTGGCGGACGCCACCGGCGTCGCGAGCCCCGACAGCCGCTGGATGCCGGCCACGGAGTTCTCCTTCCCCGTCACGGGCGCGGTCCGGTGGGCCACTCGGGAGCGGGTCCTGACCAGGCAGGACGTGCGGTACCCGTTCGACTACGCGGCAGGCACCGACCTGTCCGCGGGTCAGCTGGACCTCGAGGCCGGCGAGGAGGGCACGTTCCTCGTCCAGGTGCGGCGCATCCCCGGCGGCGCCGTCGTGGACGGCCTCACCGGCGCGTTCACCGGGTTCGAGGTCAGCTACACGGACGAGGCGGGCGAGCGGGTCCAGCAGGTCTTCCGCTCACCCACGTCCTTCGCCGTCCGCTCCCCTAGCTGTCCCTGACCCCGGGAGCCCCGACGCCGAGCCTCAGCTGCGGGCGGGCACGCTGGCGCGGGCGGCCCACACGAGGGCGCCCATCGCGACGGTGCGCGCCTGGCCGACTCCACGGGCGAGCAGGTAGCCCGTCACGCCACCGGTGACGACGCCGCCGACGAGCGCACGCCCCAGGGGCGGGCGGTGCGAGGTGCGGCGCTGACGGACGGGGGCGACGGGCGGGCGCATCGGGGGCTCCTCCGGGGGATCGAGGTCGGGTCGGCTCAGCGACCGGTACCCCGGCACAACGCCGGTGAACCACCAGATGTTGCGAGACCCGGCTCACCCGGGAACGGCAGGAGCCCCGGACCGAGGTCGGTCCGGGGCTCCTGTGCTGCGGTGGCGGTGGGATTTGAACCCACGGTGGGTTTCCCCACACATCATTTCGAGTGATGCACCTTCGGCCTCTCGGACACGCCACCGCGGAGAACATTACGGGAGAGCCCAGGTCGGGCGAAATCGGGCCCGGGCGCCACAGGCCCTCCCCGGGCGACGCCCTGCGACCCCGGGCTGCAACGTCGGTGCAACCACGCGGCCCGCACCCTCGGCCCAGGAACGTGAGACCACGGTCACACGCAACCATGGCGGGGAGGCGCGTCCTGATGTTCACTGTGACCATGACGGAGCAGTCGGGCGGCGAGAGCATGCGCGCCGACGTGGCCGAGTCCTGGCAGCGCTCCGCCGCCGCCGGCGTCCGCTCGGACGCGGTGGAGGCACCCGTCCTCATCACCGACTCCGACCTGCGCGACATGCGCGAGGCGCACCCCCTCGCGCGGGTCTTCCCGCTGCTCGACGACGTGCTCGGCCAGGCGGTCCGCGACTGCGACGCGGTGATGGCCGTCGGCGACGCCAGCGGCAACCTGCTGTGGCTGTGCGGCGGCACGAGCACGCTGCGCAAGGCCGAGTCGATCGGCTTCGTGGAGGGCAGCAACTGGGACGAGCGGCTCGCCGGCACCAACGCGCCCGGCCTGGCCCTGGCCACCGGGGCCCCGGCCACCGTCACGCGGCGCGAGCACTTCCGCTCGGCGGTGCAGCCGTGGTCGTGCGTGGCCACCCCGATCCACGACCCGGCCACCTCGCAGCTGCTGGGCGTCCTCGACATCACCGGCGGCGACCAGGTGGTCGTGCCGCAGACGATGGCGATGGTCCGCGCCGCCGCCCGCCTCGCCGAGGCCGAGCTCGCCCGCGAGCAGGCCGCCGCGCCGCGTCCGGTCTCGCAGCACGGGTTGCGGCTGATGATCGAGGCCCTCGGCCGTGCCGAGGCCCTCGTCACCGTGGACGACGGACGCGGCTCGGTCTCCACGCTGCGGCTCAGCCCCCGGCACAGCGAGATCCTCACGCTGCTGGCCGCGGCACCTCAGGGCATGTCCGGCGACGAGCTCTCCGTCCTGCTCTACGAGGACGACGGCGCCTCCTCCACGCTGCGCGCGGAGCTGAACCGGCTTCGCGGCCTCCTGGGCGACGAGCTGCTGGCCTCCCGCCCCTACCGGCTCGCGGCCGGCGTGAGCAGCGACTGGCTGGCGGTCGAGGCGCAGCTGGCGGCCGGCGACCTGCGCGGGGCGATGCGCTCCTACCGCGGGCCGATGCTGCTGCGCTCGACGGCGCCGGGCGTCGTCCGCCTGCGCGAGTCCCTCCAGCACTCGCTGCGGCACGCGCTGCTGCGCAGCCACGAGCCCGACCTGATGTCCACGTGGACCCGCTCGGCCTGGGGGCGCGACGACTACGAGATGTGGATCGCCCAGCGGGCCGCCGTCGGGCGCACCTCGCCGGTGCTCCCGCTCATCGAGGGCCAGATCGCGCGCCTCGACGCCGAGCTCGGCTGACTCCCCCACGCATACCGGGCGCCTCTGACCTGGGCGGATCGCCGGCAACGTCCGCGCAACCTGACCGGTCGTAGTGTGTGACCGTCGTCACAGCCGACGACGCGTCCACTCGTACGAGGAGCATGAAGATGACCGTCTACGCAGCGCCCGGAGCCCCCGACTCCCTCGTGTCCGTCAAGAGCCGCTACGACCACTACATCGGCGGCGAGTGGGTGGCCCCGGTCAAGGGTCAGTACTTCGAGAACATCTCGCCGGTCAACGGCAAGCCGTTCACGGAGATCGCCCGCGGCACGGCCGAGGACATCGAGGCCGCGCTCGACGCCGCCCACGCCGCCGCCGAGAAGTGGGGCAAGACCTCCACCACCGACCGCGCGAACGTCCTGCTCAAGATCGCCGACATCATGGAGGCGAACCTCGAGACGATCGCCGTCGCCGAGTGCTGGGAGAACGGCAAGCCGGTCCGCGAGACCCTCGCCGCCGACATCCCGCTCGCGGTCGACCACTTCCGCTACTTCGCCAGCGTGCTGCGCGCCCAGGAGGGCAGCATCGGCGAGATCGACGCCGACACGGTGGCCTACCACTTCCACGAGCCCCTCGGCGTCGTCGGTCAGATCATCCCGTGGAACTTCCCGATCCTCATGGCCACCTGGAAGCTCGCGCCGGCCCTGGCCGCCGGCAACTGCGTGGTGCTCAAGCCCGCCGAGCAGACCCCGTGGTCGATCCTGAAGGTCATCGAGCTGATCGCCGACGTGCTGCCGGCCGGCGTCGTCAACGTCGTCAACGGCTTCGGCGTCGAGGCCGGCAAGCCGCTGGCCTCCAGCTCGCGCATCGCCAAGATCGCGTTCACCGGCGAGACCACCACCGGCCGCCTGATCATGCAGTACGCCTCGCAGAACATCATCCCGGTGACGCTTGAGCTGGGCGGCAAGAGCCCGAACATCTTCTTCGACTCGGTCGCCTCCTCCAACGACGCCTTCTACGACAAGGCGCAGGAGGGTTTCGCGATGTTCGCCCTCAACCAGGGCGAGGTCTGCACCTGCCCGTCGCGGGCGCTCGTGCAGCAGTCGATGTACGCGGACTTCATGTCCGACGCCGTCACCCGCGTCGAGAAGATCATCCAGGGCAACCCGCTGGACACGAACACGATGATCGGCGCCCAGGCCTCCAACGACCAGCTCGAGAAGATCCTCTCCTACATCCAGATCGGCAAGGACGAGGGCGCCAAGGTCCTCACCGGTGGCGAGCGCAACGTGCTCGACGGGGACCTGGCGGAGGGCTACTACGTCACCCCGACCATCTTCGAGGGCGACAACTCGATGCGGATCTTCCAGGAGGAGATCTTCGGCCCGGTCGTGTCGGTGACCTCCTTCAACGACGAGGCGGACGCCCTCAAGATCGCCAACGACACCCTCTACGGCCTCGGCGCCGGCGTGTGGTCGCGTGACGGAGCCCAGGCCTTCCGCGCCGGCAAGGAGATCAAGGCCGGCCGCGTCTGGACCAACTGCTACCACGCCTACCCGGCGCACGCCGCGTTCGGCGGCTACAAGCAGTCGGGCATCGGCCGCGAGAACCACAAGATGATGCTCGACCACTACCAGCAGACCAAGAACCTGCTCGTCAGCTACTCCCCCGACGCCCTCGGGTTCTTCTGACAGGTACTGAGCGGAGCGAAGTACCTGTGATGGTGGTCGAGCGAGGCGCGCGACCGAGGAACGAGGTCGCGACCGCCGTGTCGAGACCCAGGTACGGAGCGCGGCGAACCACCTGTGGTGGTGGTCGAGCGAGGAGGAACCGATGACTGACCGGAGCACGCTGGACATGGTCGACGTGACGGACGCGGCCGCGGAGCTGGTCCGCACGCTGACCGAGGCCAACGGGCCGGTGATGTTCCACCAGTCCGGTGGCTGCTGCGACGGCTCGGCACCGATGTGCTACCCGGACGGGGACTTCATGCTCGGCGACTCCGACGTGCACATCGGCGACCTGGACGTCGGGCTCGAGCGAGCCGTGCCGGTGTGGATGTCGAAGGCCCAGTACCAGTACTGGTCGCACACCCACCTCACCATCGACGTCGTGAAGGGCCGGGGTGCCGGCTTCTCTCTGGAGGCCCCGCACGGGGTCCGGTTCCTCATCCGCTCACGACTCATGACCGACGAGGAGGCGCTGCGCGTGCACGGCTGAGCACGCGCGGCGTCCGTCGGCCCCGCCGGGCACCAGGGGTACCGGCCCCGGCACGCACGAGACCCCCGGGAGCAGCTGCTCCCGGGGGTCTCGGCGCGTTCGGGCCCGGCGGATCAGGCCCGGCGGATCAGGCAGGCGGATCAGGCAGGCACCGCGTCTCGCACGCGCTCCGGCGGGAGCGCCAGGCCGAGGCTCTCGGCAGTGCGGGTCATGATCTCGTGGGCGCGGGCCGGGTCCTCGGAGAGACGCTCGCCGTGGCTGGGCACCATGGCCTCCAGCGCGGGCTTCCAGCCGGTCCACTGCTCGGGGAAGCAGCGCTCGAGCACGGTCAGCATGATCGGGGCGGCGGTCGAGGCACCCGGCGAGGCGCCGAGCAGGCCGGCGATCGACCCGTCGGCGGAGGTGATGACCTCGGTGCCGAACTGCAGGACGGCGCCCTTGCCCGGGACGTTCTTGACGACCTGGACGCGCTGGCCGGCCGTGATCAGCTCCCAGTCGTCGGCCTGCGCGGCCGGGACGAAGTTGCGCAGCTCGGAGAGCTTCTTGCGGCGCCCGGCCAGCACCTCCTTGACCAGGTAGACCAGCAGCGACAGGTTGCGCAGGCCCACCTGCACCATCGGCCACATGTTGTGCGGCCGCACGGAGCGGATCAGGTCCAGGTTGGAGCCGGACTTGAGGAAGCGGGGCGACCAGCCGGCGTAGGGGCCGAACATGACCGACGGCTCGCCGTCGACGACGCGGGTGTCCAGGTGCGGCACCGACATCGGCGGGGCGCCGACGGCGGCCTTGCCGTAGACCTTGGCGTGGTGCTGGGCGACCAGCTCGGGGTTCGTGGTGCGGAGGAACTGGCCGGAGACGGGGAAGCCGCCGAAGCCCTTGATCTCGGGGATGCCGGAGCCCTGGAGCAGCTGGAGCGCGTAGCCGCCGGCCCCGACGAAGACGAAGCGGGCGCGGTGGACGACGGTCTCGCCACCGTCGGTGGGGCGGCAGGCGACCTCCCAGAGCCCGTCGTCGCCGCGGGTGACGGAGCGGACCTCGGTGCCGAGGTCGAGCGTGGCGCCACCGTCGACCATGGCCGAGGTGAGGTGGCGGGTGAGGGAGCCGAAGTCGACGTCGGTGCCGGCCGCGGTCCACGTGGCGGCGATGGGCTCGGACGGGTCGCGCTGCTCGACGAGGGCGGGCGCCCAGGCGGCGATGGTGGCGCGGTCCTCGCTGTACTCCATGCCGACGAACAGCGGGTGCTCGCGCAGCGCCTCGTAGCGGCGGCGCAGGTACTCCACGTTCTCGGCGCCCCACACGAAGCTCATGTGCGGGGTGGGGTGGATGAAGGAGGAGGGCTCGGGCAGCTTGCCGGACTCCACGAGGAAGGACCACAGCTGGCGCGAGACCTGGAACTGCTCGTTGACGTCGACGGCCTTGGCGATCTCGACCGAGCCGTCCGCGTTCTGCGGCGTGTAGTTGAGCTCGCAGAGGGCGGCGTGGCCGGTGCCCGCGTTGTTCCACGCGTCCGAGCTCTCGAGGGCGACAGCGTCCAGCCGCTCGACGACACGGATCTCCCACTCCGGCTCGAGCTGCCGCAGCAGCGTGCCCAGGGTGGCGCTCATGATGCCACCGCCGATCAGGACGACGTCCGATACCTCAGCCATGCCTTCCATTACCGGACCCCGGGACTCTCGGCCTGTCGCCGGGGGCCCTGCGACCCCCACTTTCTGTGACCCACCTCTCACCTGGGAGTTTCCACTGGTAGCACGTGCCAGTACCGAGGGGCCCCCTTGTCCCGACAGTCGTTCACCGACGTCCGACCACCGGACGAACGGGGCCTCCCGCGGGCCCTACGACCACCGATCTGGACCACCACTGGATCGGCACGGAAATGCAGTGAAATTCATGCCCCCCGGACGCGACGACGCCCCGCACGGACCCGCTCCCGGGGCCCGTGCGGGGCGTCCTCCGACCGCTGACCTGCCCGGATGCAGGGTCGGGCGCCAGCGGCCGCTCCTCAGCGCCGGGCCCACTCCTCCAGGGTCGTCCGGGCGCCGTGCTCGTGCAGGCTGCGCAGGGCCTCGAGGTAGGGGCCGGTGAACCGCTCGTCCTCGGCGAGGTCGCCGAAGAGCGCCGGGTCGCGCAGGAAGGCCAGCTCGTCGGCGTCGGGCCCGGTCTGCCGGGCGGCGCGCGCCATCACCTGCTCCTTGCGACGGTCGACCACGTCGATCGACTGCCCCGCCTCGTCCACGCCCTCGGCGTAGCGGGCCCACGAGGCGACGACGAGCGCCGCCTCGTCCACGGCCCCACCGGCGGCGAGCCGCGCGGTGATCACCGGGACGAGCCACTTCGGGATCCGGTCGGAGGACTCCGCGCACAGGCGGGCGAGGGTGTCGCGCACCTCGGGGTTGGCGAAGCGCTCGATCAGCTGCCGGCGGTAGGCCGCCAGGTCGACCCCGGGGACCTCCGCGAGCGTGGGCGTGCCCTCGTTCGTCATGTAGCGCAGCAGGAAGTCCACGAACAGCGGGTCGGTGCAGACCTCGTGGGCGTAGCGGTAGCCGGCCAGGTAGCCGACGTAGGTCAGCGCCTGGTGGGAGGCGTTGAGCAGCCGCAGCTTCATCAGCTCGTAGGGCACGACGTCCTCCACGACCTGCACGCCGACCTCCTCGAAGGCCGGGCGACCCAGGGGGAAGTGGTCCTCCAGCGCCCACTGCGTGAACGGCTCGCAGACCACCGGCCACCCGTCCTCGACCCCGAAGCGCTCGGCCAGGGCCCCGCGGTCCGCGTCGGTGGTGACCGGGGTGATCCGGTCGACCATGGAGTTCGGGAAGGCCACCTCGGCCTCGATCCAGTCCGCCAGGTCGGCGTCGCGGAGCCGGGCGAAGGCGGCGATCATCTTGTGCGCGACCTCGCCGTTGCCCTGGATGTTGTCGCAGCTCATCACGGTGAACGGCGGCACGCCCGCGGCGCGGCGACGCGCGAGCGCCTCCACCACGAAGCCGAACGCGGTCACCGGCAGGGTCGCGTCCCCGACGGGCACCGCGAGGTCGTGCTGGAGACCGTCGTCCTCGGCGTCGAGCTCACCGGTGACCTGGTTGACGTGGTAGCCGCCCTCGGTGACGGTCAGCGACACGATCCGCGTGCTCGGCGCGGCCATGAGGTCGACGACCTCCTGGCCCCGGGACGGGGCGTGCAGGTAGTCCACGATCGAGCCGATCACGCGGGGCTCCAGGGAGCCGTCCGGGTGCTTGACCACGAGCGTGTAGAGGCCGTCCTGGGCCGCCATGACCTCGGCCATCCGGGCGTCGCCGGGCAGCACCCCGACGCCGGTGATGCCCCAGTCCTGCGCGCCGCCGGCCTGCATCAGCCGGTCGACGTACATGGCCTGGTGGGCGCGGTGGAAGCCACCCACGCCGACGTGGACGATGCCGGTGGTCACCGCGGAGCGGTCGTAGCCGGGCACGGGGACGCCGAGCCCGGCGACCTCGTCGAGGGTCTGGTGCGAGAGGTGGGTGGTCACTTGACGGCTCCCAGGGACAGACCGCGGACCAGCTTGTCCTGGGCCGCGAAGCCGGCGATGAGGACGGGCAGGGACACGAGCGTCGCGGCGGCGCAGAGCTTGGCCAGGAACAGGCCCTGGCTGGAGATGAAGCCGACCAGGAAGACCGGAGCCGTCGCCGAGACGGTGGCGGTGAGGTTCACCGCGAACATGAACTCGTTCCAGCTGAAGATGAAGCAGATCAGCGCGGTGGCCGCGAGGCCGGGGCTGATCATCGGCGTGACGATGCTCCACATCGTCCGCAGGAAGCCGGCACCGTCGACCTGCGCGGCCTCCAGCACCTCCTTCGGGATCTCCGCCAGGAAGCTCTGCATCATCCACACGGCGATGGGCATGTTCATCGCCGTGTAGAGGATGACCAGCGTGTAGATGTTGTCGAGCATCCCGACCTGCTTGACGATCAGGTAGATCGGCAGCAGCGCCGCGATCGGCGGCAGGAACTTGGTCGAGAGGAAGAAGAACATCGCGTCCGTCCACTTCTCGATCGGCCGGATCGAGAGGGCGTAGGCCGCCGGCACCGCCAGGGCCAGCACCAGGACGGTGGAGATCACGCTCGCCATCAGCGAGTTGAGCAGGTAGACGCCCGCACCCCGGTCGAAGACCGCGAGGTAGTTGTCGAGGCTCACCGGCGCGAAGAGGGACGGCGGGTTGGTGGCCGCGTCGACCTCGCGGTGCAGCGAGGTGAGCACCATCCAGCCGACCGGGGCGAAGAACAGCAGCGTGAGGACCCAGGCCAGGGTCGCCCAGCGCCAGCCGGCACGCTCGGGGTCGGCGCCCTTGCGGGGCTTGCGACCGCCGGGGGTGGCGGCCTTGGTGTCGGGCAGGGTCGGGCTCGTGGAGGGAGTCAGGGTGCTCATCGGCTGTGCTCCTCGGTGAACAGGGACGAGATCGTGCGCAGCGCGAAGGTCGCGACGATGATCGTGCCGATGACGACCACGACGCCGGCCGCGGCGGCCTCGCCGTACTCGTACTTGCGGAACATCGTCAGGTAGATCTCGTAGGGCAGGTTGGTCGTCGCCGAGCCGGGCCCGCCCTGGGTGATGGTGAAGATGGCGTCGAACGTCTGGAGCACGTAGATGGAGCCCAGCAGCGTCGACAGCTCGATGTAGCGCCGCAGGTGCGGCAGCGTGATGAAGCGGAAGATCTGCATGCCGGAGGCGCGGTCGAGGCGGGCCGCCTCGAGCACGTCGGTGGGCTGCGACTGCAGGCCGGCGAGCAGGATCAGCATCATGAACGGCGTCCACTGCCACACCAGGGCGGCGACGACCGCGATCATCGGGGTGCCCGACACGTAGTCGATCACCGGGCCCTCCTCGGCCCCGAAGAGCTGCCAGACCCAGTTGAGGACGCCGTTGAACAGGCCGTAGTCCGGGTTGTAGAGCGCGTGCTTCCAGATCAGCGCGGAGGCCACCGGCATCACCAGGAACGGGGCGATGAGCAGGGTGCGGGCCACGCCGCGGCCCGGGAACTTCCGGTCCAGCAGGACGGCGAGCAGCAGGCCCAGCAGCATCGAGACGACGACCACGGAGACGGTCAGCACGATCGTGTTGATCACCGCGTCGCGCAGGCGGGAGTCGGTGAAGACGGTGGCGTAGTTGCCGAGGCCCGCGAACGACTCGAAGTTCCCCATCCCGAGGAAGTTCTTGTCGCCCGGGCGCAGGACGTTCCAGTTCAGCGTGGAGATGGCGATCGTCAGCAGGAACGGCAGCTGCGTGACGACGATGGTGAAGATCAGGGCCGGCATCAGCGGGCCGCGGCGGGTCCAGCGCTCACGGCTGGAGAGCTGGCGCGCGGGCGGTGCCGGCGGCTGGTCGGGCGTGGGTTCGACCTCGCGGTCGAGGGTGCTGGTCATGGGTGCTTCCTCCCGGGGAGCGCGGGCGGTGGAACTGCGGGTTCAGCCGGAGTCAGCCGGGGTCGGCTGGGACGGCCCGGGTGCGGCGGGGGTCTCCCACCGCACCCGGGCCGGGTCGGGGCGTCAGCGCGTCAGGGACGTCACGCGGTCGCGTCAGCGGTAGTTCGCGGCGACTTCCTCGGCGAGGGCCTGGCCGTCGGCCAGCGCGTCCTCGACGGTGCCGTCGCCCGCGATCACCGCGGAGATCTCCTGGCTGACCTTGGTGCCGAGGTCCGCGAACTCCGGGATGCCGACGAACTGCACGCCGACGGTCGGACGGGGCTGCACGCCCGGGTCGATCGGGTCGGCCTCCTCGATGGACTGCAGCGTGATCGGGCCGAAGTCACCGGCCGCCTCCTCGTACTCCGGGATGGAGTAGGTGGACTCGCGCTTGCCGGCGGGGACGCGGGACCAGCCGAGCTGCTCACCGACGATCTGCTCGTACTCCGAGGACGTCGCCCACTTCATGAACTCGGCGGCGGCGTCCGCGTTCTGGGTGGTCTCGGGCATCGCCCACGACCAGGTCCACAGCCAGCCCGAGGAATCGGTCTCCATGGTCGGGGCGAAGGCGTAGCCCACGTTGCCGGCGATGCCGGAGACGCTCGGGTCCTCCAGGGAGCCGGCGGCCGAGGTGGCGTCGTACCACATGGCGACCTTGCCCTGGCTCATGGCGTTGAGGCACTCGGTGAAGCCGGCCTGCGAGGCGCCCGCCTCGCCGTGCTTCTTGACCAGGTCCACGTAGAAGTTCACGGCCTCGGTGAACTCGGGGCTGTCGACCTGCGCCTCCCAGTCCTCGGTGAACCAGGTGCCGCCGAAGGTGTTGACCACCGTGGTCAGCGGCGCGAACATCTCGCCCCAGCCCGGGAGGCCGCGCAGGCAGATGCCCTTCATGCCCTTCTCGGCACCGTCGACCTTCGCCGCGACGTCCGCGACCTCGTCCCAGGTGGGACGCTCCGGCATCGTCAGGCCCTCCTTCTCCAGGACGTCCTTGCGGTACATCAGGAAGGAGGACTCGCCGTAGAACGGCAGGGCGTAGAGCGCGTCGTCGTAGGACAGCGACTCCACCATCGGCTCGAGCAGGTCGTCGGCGTCGTAGTCGCTGTCGTCGGCGACGTAGGAGTCGAGCGGCTTGAGCCAGCCGTTCTGGGCCCAGATCGGCACCTCGTAGGCGCCGACGGAGACGACGTCGTACTGCCCGGCCTGGGTGGCGACGTCCTGGGTGACCTTGTCGCGCAGCTCGTTCTCCGGGAGGATCGTGTAGTTCACGGAGATGCCGGTGTCGGCGGTGAACGTGTCCTCGGTCAGCTGCTCGATGTCCTGCATCTGCGGGTTGCCGACCATGATCACGGTGATCTCGTCGGCACCGTCGGTGCCGGCCGAGCCGCCGCCGCCCGCGCCGGCGCAGGCCGTCAGCGTCATCCCGGCGGCCAGGCCGGCCACGGCCAGGGTGGCGATC
>NZ_JAMJPH010000013.1:0-43569 GCF_023554635.1 Nocardioides bruguierae | reverse complement strand
CCCCCCCCCGCCCGGCCGGCCGTCGTGCCACGGCCGGACCAGGTGTTGCGATGGCTCCCCGTCGTGCCGGCGGGGAGGTGTGCGGTGCAGGGGCGCTAGACGCGCACCACCTGCGGCCCGAGCGCGGCGTACCTCTGCGTCTCGCTCGAGCTGAGGCCGGTGTCGGTCACCAGGGCCTCGAAATCCGTGATGCGGGCGAACCGGCAGAAGCTCGAGACGCCGAACTTCTTGCTGGTGCCGATGAAGACCCGGCGGCGCGAGCGCTGGACCACCAGGCTCTTGACGGCCGCGACGGCCGGGTCGGGCGTGGTCAGCCCGTGCTCGCGGCTGACCCCGTTGGCCCCCAGGAAGGCCAGGTCGATGACCAGGCCGTCGAGCATCTGGGTGGCCCAGTGGTCGACGGTCGCCATGGTGCGCGAGCGCACCCGACCGCCGAGAAGCAGCACGGTGACCTCGGCCTGCTTGGCGAGGGCGTGCGCGGTGAGCAGGGACGAGGTGACCACCGTGATCGGGGAGTCGGGCACGAGCGCCTCGGCGACGAACTGGGGCGTGACGCCCTCGTCGACGTAGACGGTCTCGGCGCCCTGGAGCCGCTCCGCCGCGGCCGCGGCGATCCGGCGCTTCTCGATCACCTGGGAGGTGGCCCGCTGGACGACGTCGGTCTCGTAGCCGGCGCTCTCCACGGGGTAGGCCCCACCGTGCACTCGCTGCACCACGCCGCGGTCGGCGAGGTGGCGCAGGTCGCGGCGGATGGTCTCCGGCGCGACGTCGAGCTCGGTGGCGAGGACGGCGACGTCGACGCGGCCCTCGGCACGGGCGCGGGCCAGGATCTCCCGCTGTCGTGTCACTGCCTCGTGCATGGTCACCTCCCCGGCTCGTCCGGTCCCCCCGGACCGCTCTGCGACCGATCACGCCCGGACGGTCATCCGGGCCTCGTGATCGGCGTCACTGCCCGAGAAGTATGCGCCGTGACCTGGGCCACAGACCAGTCCGAGAGCGGGGATGGGCGTGCCCGAGTGGTGCCTGGTTGAAACACACGCTGCCGCTGCTGAGCGTGAAGAGCCGGTACAGACCTCACCCGATTCTCAGGCTCGCGGGCCCGACGACGCCCGTTCGGTCATCTGCGCCGTGGCCGGGATCGGGCGCGACCGGGGGCCGGCACGCCCGGTCGGACCCCGATCGGGCACACCTGTCGGTCAACGTGACCGACGCCCAGGCTCAGGCCTCGCCGTCGACCAGCAGGACGTGCAGGGTGCGGGGGCCGTGGACGCCCTCGACGCGGTCGAGCTCGATGTCGCTGGTGGCGGACGGGCCGCTGATCCAGGTGAGCGGCTGCCCGGCGCCTACCGCCCCCGCGAGCCGGGCAACGGCCTCGGGGACGTCGGGCACGACCTGGTCGGTGCGCACGACGCACACGTGCCGGTCGGGCACGAGGCTGAGCGCCCGACGGCCCTGGCCGGCGGTGTGGTCGAGCACGATCGTGCCCGTCTCGGCGATGCCCACGGCCGAGAGCGTCACGACCGCGTCGCAGCCGTCCAGCTCGGCCGCGCCGAGCAGTCCCTCGTCCTCCGTGACCGGCACGGGCAGGGCGGCGGCCAGCTCGACCGGCAGCCCGGCGGGCACGAGCACCTTCTGGCCGGGTGCGAAGAGCCCCTCCAGGTGCGCGGGCAGGTCGGCAGCGGAGACCCGCTCGACGACGGCCTTGTAGTCCACGACCCGCTCGACGAACACGTCGAGCACGTGGGCCTCCTCGGCGCCGGTGAGCGCGGAGGTCACCGGCGGCACGACCGGCTCGGGCGTCGGGGTGACGTCGGCGAGCGCACTGCGCACGCGCCCCAGGATGGCCTCGCGGGCGGCGCTCATCGCCCCTCCCCCTTCGTCTCGGTGCCGGTCGAGGTGCCGGTCGAGGTGCCGGTCGTGGTGCCGCCGTCCGTGCGTGCCCACCACTCGCGGAAGGACTCGGCGGGCGGGGCGGGCAGGTCGCGGGCACCCGTCCAGGCGACAGCCGGGCCCGCGAGGCGGCCGGCGGTCGGGCGGCCGCCGGGGTAGGACGACTTCGAGAGCCGCGCGAGCACCCTGCCGGAAAGGCCGGAGGCCTTCTCCACCAGGCCCAGCCGCGAGGCGTCGCTGAACGCCCAGGCCGCACCCTTCATGGCGATGGCCTCGGCCTTGGGCGGGAAGTCCCCGCGGTGGCCGTCCACCACCTTGGTGCGCAGGTGGACGAGCACCTCGGGGATGTCGATGCGCACGGGGCATGCCTCGAAGCAGGCCCCGCACAGCGAGGACGCGTAGGGCAGCGAGTCGTTCTGCTCGTCTCCTTGCCCCTTGAGCAGCGGGTTGAGGATCGCGCCGATCGGGCCGGGGTAGACCGAGCCGTAGGCGTGGCCGCCGGCGCGCTCGTAGACCGGGCAGACGTTGAGGCACGCCGAGCAGCGGATGCAGCGCAGCGCCTGGCGGCCGACCTGGTCGGCCAGCGCGTTGGTGCGGCCGTTGTCGAGGAGCACGACGTGCACCTCCTGCGGGCCGTCACCAGGAGTGATGCCGGACCAGGTGGAGGTGTAGGGGTTCATCCGCTCGCCGGTCGAGGAGCGCGGCAGCAGCCGCAGCAGCGGGTCGAGCTCGGCGAAGGTGGGCACGACCTTCTCGATGCCGACGACGCTGACGAGGACGTCGGGCAGCGTGAGGCACATGCGACCGTTGCCCTCGGACTCGACGACGACCAGCGTGCCGGTGTCGGCGACGGCGAAGTTGGCGCCGGAGACGCCGACCTTGGCGCGCAGGAACTTCTCGCGCAGGTGCTCGCGGGCGGCACCGGCCAGCACGGCGGGCTCGTCGGTGAGGTCGGCCGGCGCGGGGCGTCCGACGTCCTTCATCCGGCGCAGGAAGATCTCGCGGACCTCCGCGCGGTTGCGGTGGATGGCGGGGACGAGGATGTGGCTGGGCAGGTCGTCGGCGAGCTGGACGATGAGCTCGGCGAGGTCGGTCTCCCAGGCGGCGATGCCCTCGGCCTCGAGCGCCTCGTTGAGGCCGATCTCCTGGGTGACCATCGACTTGACCTTCACGACCTCGTCGGCCGCGTGCTGCTTGGCCACGGCCGCCACGATCGCGTTCGCCTCGGCGGCGTCGCGGGCCCAGTGGACGGTCGCGCCCGCCCTCGTCAGCGACTCCTCGAGCTGCACCAGGTGGGTGCCCAGGTCGTCGAGCGCGCGCTGCTTGACGGCGGCGCCGGCCAGGCGCAGGTCCTCCCAGCCGCCGGGGGCGCCGGCGGCGTGACTGGCCTCGACCTCCTCGACGAGCCGGGCGCGCTTGCCGCGGATGACGCCGGTGGCGTGCGCCAGGTTGTGCCGCAGCTGGGTGTCGCCGAGCGCGGCGCGGGCCGCGGTCGGGAAGGCCGGCATGCCGACGAAGGTGCCGCTCATGCGCTCACCCCGTCCTCGCTCGGAACGCCTGCGGGGGCGTCCTCCGTGCTGGCCAGGATCTCCGCCAGGTGCATGACGCGGACGCCGGCCTGCTGGCGCGAGAGCGTGCCGCCGATGTGCATGAGGCAGGAGTTGTCGCCCGCGACCAGCACCTCGGCGCCGGTCTCGCGGACGTGACGTGCCTTGTCGGAGCCCATGGCCACCGAGGTGTCGCTGTTCTTCACCGCGAAGGTGCCGCCGAAGCCGCAGCACTCCTCGGCACCGGGCAGCTCGCGCAGGCGCAGCCCGCGCACGTTCTCCAGCAGCTGCTTCGGGCGGTCACCGACGCCCAGCATCCGCAGCGAGTGGCAGGTCGGGTGGTAGGTCACGGTGTGCGGGAAGTAGGCGCCCACGTCGGTGACGCCCAGGACGTCGACGAGGAACTCGGAGAGCTCGTACGTCTTGGGGGACGTCTCGGCTACCGCCGCCTGGAGCGCCGGGTCGCCCGAGCGCTCGGCGACCATCCCGTGCTGGTGCCGGGCGCAGCCGGCGCACGAGCCCGACGGCGTGATGATCGCGTCGTAGCCGGCGAAGGCCTCGGTGAACGTGCGGACCACCGGCACCGCCTCGTCCAGGTAGCCGGTGTTGACCATCGGCTGCGAGCAGCAGGTCTGCGAGGCCGGGAACTCCACGTCCACCCCCAGCCGGCGCAGGAGCCGGACGACGGCCTTCCCGGTGTCCGGGAACATCGCGTCGTTGATGCACGTGACCATGAGGGCGACCCGCACGGCACTCCTCTCCTCGGGGCCGCACCCGGGAGCCCCGGGGCGGCCGACGCGTCCACCGTACGCGCGTTGAAACGTTACAAGCCTGGCTGCGACCCTAGGTGAGCGCGGTCACACGGTCAAGTGGTCGTCCGCACCGCGCGCGGCCAGCAGGTCGGCGTCGAGCCGGTAGAAGTCGGCGGCCGTGCCGGCCAGCACCCGGGTCACCTCCGCGGGGTCGAGCAGCCGACCCAGCACCTCGACCAGCCCCTCCACCACGCGGTCGTAGCCGCCGGCGGCCACCGAGATGGGCCAGTCGCCCCCGTACATCAGCCGGGTGGGGCCGAAGACCTCCACCGCCCGCTCGACGAAGGGCAGCACCGAGTCCGGCGTCCACGAGGCCATGTCGGCGCCCGGGTACAGCCCGGAGACCTTCGCGTGCACCGTCGGGTGCGAGGCCACCTCGCCGATCAGCGACCACCACGGCTCGACCTCGCCCTGGCCGATCGGCGGCTTGGCCAGGTGGTCCACGACGATCCGCAGGTCCGGGTGGCGCTCGAGGACGCCGGCCACGTGCTCCAGGTGCTGGGGCAGCACGGCGACGAGGTCGAACGGCACCCCGGCCGCGGCCAGCACCCCCAGCCCCTCGTCGACGTCCGGGCGCAGCAGCCAGTCCGGGTCCGGCTGGTCGTGGATCAGGTTGCGCACCCCCACCACCCGGCGGTCGCGGCGCAGGCTCGCCAGCCTGGCCTCGGCCTCGGCGGGCCGCTCCAGCGGCACGTAGGCGACGATCCCCACGACCTCCGGGTGCCGGTCTGCCACCTCGAGCATGAGGTCGGTGTCGGCGTCGCTGTCGTCGGACTGCACCATCACCGTCGCGCCCACCCCGTGCCGGGCCAGCGCCGGCGCCAGCTCCTCGAAGGTGAAGGTGCGGTTCCACTGGGGCACGTGCGGGCCCAGCCAGGGGTAGGGCGCGCGGGTCAGGTCCCAGACGTGCTGGTGGGCGTCGATGATCACCGGGTGCTCCCTGCTGTCGGTGCGGGCCTCAGACGGCGGCGGGCCGCGGGTGCTGCGTGGCCCAGTAGCTGCCGTCGGGGTAGGAGTAGGCGGCCACGGACGCGGCGTGCATCTGTGCGCTGTAGCCCGGCTGCGAGGGCAGCACGTAGGCACCGTCGCGCACGACGCACGGGTCCGTGAAGTGCTCGTGCAGGTGGTCCACGAACTCGGTCACCCTGTCCTCCAGCGTGCCGGAGACCGCCACGTAGTCGAAGACCGAGAGGTGCTGCACCAGCTCGCACAGGCCCACGCCGCCGGCGTGCGGGCACACCGGCACGTCGAACTTCTTGGCCATCAGGTACACCGCGAGGATCTCGTTGATGCTGGCCAGGCGGGCCGAGTCGAGCTGGCAGAAGTCGAGCGCCCCGGCCTGGAACATCTGCTTGAACAGCACCCGGTTCATGCCGTGCTCGCCGGTGGCGACGCCGATCGGGGCGACCGCCCGGCGGATGGCGGCGTGCCCCAGCACGTCGTCGGGGCTGGTCGGCTCCTCGATCCACAGCGGGTCGAACTGCGCGAGCTCCTTGACCCAGTCGATCGCCTGCGGCACGTCCCAGACCTGGTTGGCGTCGATCATCAGGTGCACGTCGGGGCCGATCACCTCGCGGGCGATCGAGCAGCGGCGCACGTCGTCGGCGAGGTCGGCGCCGACCTTGAGCTTCACGTGGCTGTAGCCGGCGTCCACGGCCTCGCGGCACAGGCGGGCGAGCTTCTCGTCGGAGTAGCCGAGCCAGCCGGCGGAGGTGGTGTAGCAGGGGTAGCCGGAGGCCTCGAGGTCGGCGATCCGCTGCGCCCGGGTCGGCTCCATCTCGGCGAGCAGCGCGACCGCCTCGTCCTTGGTGAGGGCGTCGGAGAGGTAGCTCATGTCGGCGACCTCGACCAGCGCCTCGGGGCTCATGTCGGCCAGCAGCCGCCACAGCGGCTTGCCGGCGCGGCGGGCCGCGAGGTCCCACACGGCGTTCATCACCGCGGCCAGCGCGAGGTGCTCCACCCCCTTGTCGGGGCCGAGCCAGCGCATCTGACTGTCGGACTTCAGGTCGCGGTAGGTGCCGCCGAGGTCGTCGCAGACGGCGGCGACGTCGCGGCCCACCAGCGGCTCGGAGCGGCGGGCCGCGGCCAGCGTGCACACGTCGTTGCCGCGGCCGATGGTGAACGTGAAGCCGTAGCCCGCCAGGTCGGGGTCGTCGGTGCGGACGACGACGTAGGTGGCCGAGTAGTCGCCGTCCTTGTTCATCGCGTCCGAGCCGTCCAGGGACAGCGAGGTCGGGAACCGGACGTCGTGGGTCTCGACGGCGGTGATGCGGGTCATGGCTGCTCCTCGGGGGTCCCGGCGGTGGCCGGGGCGTGGGTGGGACGGTGCATGAGGTGGGGCAGGGGGTGGGTCGTGGGGTGGTTCGTGGAGTCGGGCGTGCGGTCCAGCAGGCCGGCGGCGACGAGGGCGTCCCACAGCGCGGCCGGCACGGGGGCGGTGGCGCGGCGGGCGGCCTCGCGCACCTGGTCGGGGCCGCCCGCGCCGAGCACCACGGACGCGACGGCCGGGTGGGCCGCGGCGAAGGCGATCGCGGCCTCGGGCAGCGTGGTGCCGTGGGCCTCGCAGACGTCGGCGAGGGTGTGCACCCGGGCCAGCAGCGCGGCGGGGGCGGGCAGGTAGTCGTAGGTCGCGTCCGGGGCGGGGCGGGGACGGGCCAGCAGGCCGGAGTTCCAGACGCCGGCGAGCACGACGCCGACCCCGCGGTCGGCCGCCGCGTCCAGGAGGTCCCAGGACTGCTCGAGCAGCGTGTGCCGGCCCGCGCACATGACGAGGTCGACGTCGTGGTCGGTGACCAGCGTGGTGAGCGGCTCGGCCAGGTTCATCCCGGCTCCCACGGCGCCGACGAGGCCGGCGTCCCGCAGCTCCAGCAGGGCGGGCAGGCCCTCGTCGCGGGCCTGCTCCCAGTGGTCCTCGGGGTCGTGCAGGTAGACGACGTCGACCCGGTCGAGGCCGAGCCGCTCGAGGCTCTGCTCCAGGCTCGCGCGGACGCCGGCGGCGCTGTAGTCGCGCACGCGCCGGTGGTCGGCGGGCACGTCGAAGCCCTCGTCGTCGCGGCGTGCGGCGCCGGCCGGGTCCGGCACGAGCAGCCGGCCGACCTTGGTCGAGACCACGACCTCGGAGCGCGGGTGCTGCGCCAGGAAGGCGCCGAGCCGGCGCTCGGAGAGGCCCAGGCCGTAGTGCGGGGCGGTGTCGAAGTAGCGGACGCCGGCGGCCCAGGCGGCCTCCAGCCCGGCCCGGGCCGTGTCGTCGTCGGTGGCCCGGTAGAGGTTGCCCAGCTGCGCCCCGCCCAGGCCCCACGGGCTCGTGACGAGCGGGGTCAGGCCACGCCAGCGGGGCGCGGTGCCGGCGGTCGTCACCGGGCACCGCCCGCGACCGTGGTGGCCGGCGCGTCCGCGGGGCGGTGGCCGGCCACGAGTGCCGCGACGGCCGTGTGCGCGGCCGCGAGGGCCGGCTCGACCGGCTCTCCGCGCCACACGACCGCGTCGACCAGGTCGCTGAGCACGTCGACGACCTGCGGCAGTGCCGCCAGCCGCGGCAGCGGCCGGGAGGTGGCGTGGGCGGCCTCGAAGAGCGCGTGCTCGGGGCGGGTCGCCAGCACGTCGGGGTGCGACCAGGTGCTGCGTCGGGCGCCGGAGGCCCCGGCCCGGGTGGTGGCCAGGTCCATCTCCGCGCTCGCGGCGTGCCGCACGTGGGCCCAGGCGCGGTCGGGGTCGGTGCAGGTGGTGGTGACGGCGGTGGCCCAGAACGCGTTGACGGTGGTGGTCGGGGTGCCGTCGTCCGCGGTGGGCGCGAGCCCCACCGAGAACGGCACGTCGCCGGCCAGGGCGGCGTAGCCGGCCCAGTTCACCGCCACGCCCACGCGGCCCTCGCCGAAGGCGGTGCCGCTGCCGTTGGAGTCCAGGTCGTGGGCGTCGGCGGGCACGAGCGTGGTCGCGACCTCGCGCAGGAAGCGGAGGGTGGCGCGGGTGGCCGCGGAGTCCAGCAGCACGCCGCCGTCCTCGTCGACGAGGTCGCCGCCGTGGCGCCACAGGTGGAGCACGAGGTCGTAGACGTTGTTGTGGCCGTCGGGCGCGCCGGCCAGCACCGTGCCGGCGGTGCCGGCCCCGTGCAGCCGGGCGGCGGTGGCGAGCAGCTCGCCCCAGGTGGCGGGCGGCTGCGCGAGGTCGGTGCGGGTGAAGGTCAGCTGCGGGCCGTCGTGGAACGGCACGCCCACCACGTCCGTGCCCCAGGTGACGCCGGCGTGGAAGGACGGCGACCAGGCCGTGGGCCAGCCCTCGGGCGGGGCCGTCTCGAGCCACGGCGTCAGCGGGCGCACGCGGCCGGCGGCGGCGAGCGCCGGCAGCCAGTCGGCGGGCACGACGAGCAGGTCGGCCTCCGGCGCCGCGGGCCCCAGGACGGCGGCCTGCAGCTCGGGCAGCCCGAGCCAGCGGGCCGTCACCGCACCGGCGGGGCTGTCGGCGGCGTGCGCGTCGACGGCGCGGCGGAAGCCGTCGAAGTCGCGGCCGAGCAGCCGCAGCGCGCTCACGCGGCCCCCCGCTTGTTCACCAGGTAGAGGTGGGTCAGCACCAGCACGGTCTCGCCGCGCTGGTTGGTGACGGTGACCTTCTCGTGCAGGTAGCCGTGGGTCTCGGGGCGCTTGCGGTGGTCGGCCTTGTCGACGATCTCGGCGCGCACGGTGATGGTGTCGCCGATGAAGACGGGTCCGATGAACCGGATGCCGTCGTAGCCGTAGGACATCGACTGCGGGTTGATGTCGCCGGCGGTCATCCCCACGGCGACCGAGAGGATCAGCGTGCCGTGGGCGATCCGCTGCCCGGCGGGCTGCGTGGCCATCCACGCGGCGTCCATGTGGTGCGGGAAGAAGTCGCCGGTCTGGCCGGCGTGCAGCACGATGTCGGCCTCGGTGATGGTGCGGCCCACCGAGGTGCGGCTCTCGCCGATCTCGTGGTCCTCGAACCAGCGGTCGCGGGTGATCACGTGGTCCCTCCCTCGGGGGTCTCGTCCGGCACCAGCAGCCGCGCCGCGGCCTCGCCGGCCCGGCGCAGCAGGGTGGCGTCGTCCAGCTCGCCGCGCAGGGTCGCGGTGACCCACGGCGAGACGGTGTCCTGGAGCTCGATGAAGCCCGCGGTGCGCGGGCGCACCCACGCCTGCTCGAGCGTGCGGCGGGTGCCGCGGAAGAAGTCCCAGGAGTCGGCGTTGAGCCGGTCGTCGTCCCAGGCCGGGGCGTAGCCGGGCTGCCCGCCGGCGTCGTAGTAGACGCCCGCCTGCACCTGCGGGGAGGCGACCCACAGGGCGTAGGCGCGGGCCGCGTCGGGGTCGCTCGCGCGGGCGGAGACGGCCACGCCGGCGCCGCCCAGCTGCGACCCGGCGACGCCGCGGGGGCCGGCCGGGATGTCCTCGTAGCGCAGCCGGTGCGGGCGGAAGCCGGGGCGGCCGTAGTTGGTGTAGCCGTAGGCCAGCGGCGCGTAGGCCCAGCGGGGGTCGGCGTCGGGGCGGCCGCCGGAGAGCGCCTCGGCGACCTCGATCGGGTTGGCCTCCAGGCACCACCCCGGCACCCGCTCGGCCAGCCGGTGCAGCAGGTCGAGCACGGGGGCCGCGTCCTCGTCGTCGAGGAAGGTGCCCGGGGTGGCCCCCACGGGCGTCCCCCGGTTGGCGGCCAGGGTGCACAGGCTCGACCAGGCGTCGATCGGCTTGGCCGGCCAGAGCACGCGGCCCTCGGCGGCGAGGTCGAGCACCTCGTCCCAGCCCTCGGGTCGGTCCGCGAGCAGGTCGGGGCGCCGCACCGCGACCTGCGCCGCGGAGTCGGTGGCCAGGCCGTACTGGTGCCCGCCGTGGGCGTAGGAGGCGTGCCCGGCGCCGACGGAGGTGCCGGCCAGCGCTGCCAGCGCCTCGTCGTGCCCGTGGCCGTCCAGCGGGGCGAGCAGCCCGTGCGCGGCCGCCAGCGGCACGTGCGGGTGGTCGATCACCAGCAGGTCGTAGCGGGCGGTGAGGTCGTCGAGCGGGGCGTCGGCGAACGCCTGGAGGGAGCGCTGCTCCCAGACCACGCGGACGCCGGTGAGCCGCTCGTACGCGGCGGCGGCCGCGACCTGGCAGTCGAAGCCGCGGGGGTGCTCCCAGGTGATGCCGCGCAGGGTGGTGGTGGCCGGGCGGGCGGAGGTGGCCTCGGCCCCGGCGGTGGTGCTGGTGGTGGTGCCGGTGGTGGACGTGGTCATCGCGCCACCGCCCCGTCCCCCGCGGTCCGCGCCACCGGGTCGAGGCCGGTGAGGAGCGCGTCGTGCTCACCCAGCCGCGGGGCGGGCCGGGGGTCGCGCAGCACGCGACCGTCGACCCGGATGGGGCTGCGCGTGGTGGTCAGCTCCAGGCCCTCCCGGGCGACCTGCTGGGTCATGGCGATGGCGGCGAAGCCGGGGTGCTCGACCAGCTCGTCGAGGGTGAGCACCGGGGCGCACCACACGTCCTCGGCGTCCAGGACGGCGAGCCAGTGGTCCCGGGTGCTCGTGCGCAGCCGCTCGGTGATGAGCTGCTCGATCTCCTCCTGGCGCTCCCACCAGGCGCTGGGGTCGCTCATCGAGACCAGCGCCGGGAGGTCGAGCAGGCGGCCGATCGTCGGCACCGGGTTCATCGCCAGCGCCAGCCAGCCGTCGCTGGTCGGGTAGATGCCGTAGGGCGCGGGCAGGAACGCGTGCGCGGAGCGCGGTCCCTTGCGCTCGACCGCGATGCTCGGGTCGTTGAGCCGGGTGGTGAGCAGCTCGAACTGGAGGTCGACCAGCGCCTCGAGCAGGCTCGTCTGCACCAGGCCGCCGCGGCCGGTGCGGAACCGACGCACCAGCAGCGCGGTGATGCCCTGGGCCAGGTGGCAGGAGGCCAGGTGGTCGGCGACCGCGAGGCCCACCGGCACCGGCGGGTCGCCGGCGGAGCCGTTGAGCCAGGGCAGGCCGGCGATGGACTGCGCCAGCAGGTCCTGCCCCGGCCGGGAGGCGAACGGGCCGGTGTCGCCGTAGCCCGAGACCGAGCCGTAGACGAGGCTCGGGTTGAGCGCGGCGACCGACGCCGGGTCCAGGCCGAGCCGCTCGACGACGCCGGGGCGGAAGTTCTGGATCAGCACGTCGGCCTCGGCCACCAGGGCGCGGACGCGGGCCAGGTCGGCCGGGTCCTTGAGGTCGGCGGTCACCGACTCCTTGCCGCGGTTCATCGCGTGGAACGACATCGAGTCGCCCTCGATCGTGCGGCCGGCGAAGGCCAGCGCGCGGCCGGCGTCCCCGACCCCGGGTCGCTCGACCTTGATCACCCGGGCCCCGAGGTCGGCCAGGCGCAGGGCGGCCACCGGCCCGGCGAGGAACTGGGACAGGTCGAGCACGGTGACGCCCTCGAGCGGGAGCGGCAGGGGCTCGCCGTGCGCGTCCACGTCCTGCGCGCTCACGAGCCCGCTCCCGTCCCCGAGGCCTGCACGGCCCGGGCCCGCAGGTGGGTGACGCCGCCGTCGACCTCGAGCGCGGTGCCGGTGGTGGAGCCCGCGCGCGGGCTGGCCAGGTAGACCACCGCGTGCGCGACCTCGGCCGGGGTGACCATGCGGCCGGTCGCCTGGCGGGCGTCGAGCGCGGCCTTCTCCTTCTCCGGGTCGGGGAAGCGGGAGAGCATCCGGTCCACGAAGCCGGTGTGCACCGTGCCCGGGGAGACGGCGTTGACGCGGACGCCCTCGTGGACGTGGTCGGTGGCCATCGCGTAGGTCAGGGAGAGCACCGCGCCCTTGGAGGCGTTGTAGAGCACCCGCTGCGGCAGGCCGTTCAGCGCGCCGATCGAGCAGAGGTTCACGATCGCCGGGCTGGCCGAGCGGCGCAGGTGGGGCAGGGCGGCGGCGCTGGCCCGGGCCATGCCCACGACGTTGACGTCGAGGACGCGGTGCCAGTCCTCGTCCTTCAGGTCCTCGACGGTGCCGACCGCCGAGATGCCCGCGTTGTTGACCAGCAGGTCGAGGCCGCCCATCTCCTCCGCGGCGGCGTCGACGGCGTCGGTGACCGAGGCGCGGTCGCGCACGTCGCAGGCCAGGGCACGGACGCCGTCCGGCGCGGCGCTGGGGTCGAGGTCGAGCGCGAGCACCGTGGCGCCCGCGGCCGCGAAGGCCTCGACGATCGCCAGGCCGATGCCGTTGCTGCCGCCGGTGACGACGGCGCGCAGGCCGGCCAGCTCGCCGGCGGTCCCGGGGGTGCTGTCGGGGGCGCTCATCACGCCTGCCCGAAGGTCTGGCGGGCCTGGCCGAGGCCGGTGATCTCCAGCTCGACGACGTCCCCGGCACGCAGGTACGGGTTGCCCTCGATGCCGAGCGCGACACCGGCCGGGGTGCCGGTGTTGATCACGTCCCCCGGCTCCAGGACCATGAACTGCGAGAGGTACCAGAGCACGTGGTCGACCGAGAAGATCATGTCCGCCGTCGTCCCGTCCTGCCGCTTCGCGCCGTTCACCGACAGGCTCAGCCGCAGGTCCTGCGGGTCCACCACCTCCTCCGCCGTCACCAGCCACGGCCCCAGCGGGTTGAACGTCTCGCACGACTTGCCCTTGTCCCACTGCCCACCACGCTCGAGCTGGAACTCCCGCTCGGAGACGTCGTGGGACAGCACGTAGCCGGCCACGCACGCGCGGGCGTCCGCGGGCGAGTCCAGGTAGCGGGCCGTGGCGCCGATGACGACGCCGAGCTCGACCTCCCAGTCGGTCTTCGTCGACCCCCGGGGCACCAGCACCTCGTCGAACGGGCCGACCACCGTCGAGGGGTCCTTCATGAACACCACCGGCTCCGCCGGGATCGCCATGCCGCCCTCGGCCGCGTGGTCGGCGTAGTTCAGGCCGATGCACACCACCTTGCCCGGACGGGCCAGCGGCGCCCCGACCCGCAGGTCCTCCGCGCCCTCCAGCGGGGTCAGTGTCCCGGCCGCCAGCGCGGCCGCGACACGCTCGACCCCGCCCGCGGCCAGGAAGGCCGGGCCGGTGTCGGCCACGCCGAGCTCCGCGAGCACGGGACGCAGGTCCAGGTGGGTGCCGTCGACGAGCACGGTCGGGATCTCGGCACCTCGGGTACCGAGGCGGGCGAGCTTCATGGTGGTTCCTTTCCGCGGTGCGGGATGGGTGGATCAGGGGGGTGCGGGTGCGGGCTTGTCGGAGGTGGTCTCAGGCGTCGTAGGACGGCGGGGTGCCGCCCGCGTCGATGCAGCGGTGGGCCGCGTCCACCACGGCCGAGGTGTGCCACACGTCCTCGACGGAGGTGGGGAGGGTCTCCAGGGAGCCCTCGAGGTGGCGCAGCAGCACGCCCATGGAGCCGGCGAAGGCGTCGGGGAACCACGAGCCGCTGAAGGGCACCGGGTGCCAGCCCTCGCGCTCGGTGCCGCGGTCGGCGTCGAGGGTGACCTCGAGCAGGTCGGGCCCGCCGCGCGGGTAGTCCAGGAGCAGGCCCATCTGGGCACGGACGGCACCGCCGGTGCCCTCCCACTTGATCCACGACTCCTCGTGGGCGGGGCCGAAGTCGTGGTCGTGGTTGGTGCCCACGACGGCCCGCACGGCCCGGTCGGCGTAGTGCAGGTTGATCGCCGAGCGGCAGTTGGCGTGCGACTTCTCCGGGTGGCGCACCGAGGTGGCGGTGACCCCGGTCGGGTCGCCCAGGAACGAGCGGACCAGGTCGAGGTAGTGGATCGAGTGCATGTTGATCTCGAGCCGCGGCAGGTCCAGGACGTAGGGGAACATCTCCCACGGCGTGCGGACGCCGACCCGGACCTCGAGGTCGTAGAGCTCGCCGATGGCGCCGGAGGCGATCAGCGCCCGGGCGGCCGCCACGTAGGGGGCGAACCGCAGCTGGGTGTTGACCGCCGCGACGAGGTGCTTGCGTCGGCAGACCTCGAGGATCTCCCGGCCCTGGGCCAGGTCGTTGCCCAGCGGCTTCTGGAGCAGCACGGCCGCGCCGTCGGGCAGCTGCTCGAGCACCCCGACGTGCGCCTCGGGCGGCAGCGCGACGTCGAAGACCGCGCCCGCGGGGGCCGCGGCCACCGCCTCGGCGGCGCTGCCGTGCACGTCGCGGATCCCGTGCTCGGCCGCCAGGGCACGGGCCCGGTCCAGGTCGAGGTCGGTGAGCGAGGCGACGGGGTAGCCGGCGGCGGTGTAGGCGGGCAGGTGGGCGTCGCGCACGATGCCGCCGGCGCCGATCACCACGATCGGGCGCGGGTCCTTGGGCGGCTCCAGCGTGTAGCCCGGGTGCGGGTGCAGCTCGGGCAGGTCGGGCCGGGTCGCCGGGTCGAGGGACGTCATCCCTTCACCGCGCCCACGGTCTCGCCGCGGATGAGGTACTTCTGCGCGCCCAGGAAGACGGCCAGCAGCGGCAGCATCGAGAGGAACGTGGCCAGCGCCAGCTGCGGCATGTAGAGCTTCACGTCGAGGCCCGCCGCCACGGTCGGGTTGAACAGCGGGCTGGCGCCGATGAGCTCCTGGAGGCCGATGGAGACGGTCTTGTTCTGCTGGTTGGAGGAGAGCAGCGCCAGCGGCAGGAAGAAGTTGGTCCAGTTGGCGACGAAGGCGAAGAAGCCCACGAGGACGACGGCCTGCTTGCTGATCGGCACCGCGATCCGGGTGAAGATCGCGATCTCGTGCAGCCCGTCGATGCGTGCGGCCTCGACCAGCTCGGGCGGCATCGTCGTCATGTAGTGGATGTAGGAGAGGTAGACGCCGAAGGGGAAGAAGCCCATCAGCACCAGCACCGGCCACAGCTGGCCGACGGCGCCGATGGCGCTGACCTCGAGGAAGATCGGGATGACCAGCACCGTGTTGGGCATGACCATCGCGACGAGGGTGATCAGCAGCAGCACCCGGCGGAACCGGAACCGCAGCCGGGCCATGGCGTAGCCCGCCGGCAGCGCCGCGAAGGCGGCCAGCAGGGCGCCGCCGCCGGCGACGATGAGGGAGTTGAGCATCCACCGGGTGAAGAGCCCGCCGTCGCCGGGGCCGAAGCCGTTGACCTGGCTCCAGCTGTAGACCGCGTTGTCCCACGAGACCCCGGCCAGGCCGAGGAAGCCGCCGGTGCCGGCCTCGACGCCCTCGGTGGAGCGGAAGGCCATCGCGACGAAGCCGACGATGGGGAAGACGAAGGCGCTGGCGACCAGCAGCATCGTGACGACGCGGGCGAGCCGACCCACCGACCAGCCGCTCGGGCGGGACGCGGCGGGCACGTCGGACCGGGACCCCTGCCCCGACGGGCGCTGGGCCTGCGTGGTGCTCATGCGTGCTCCTTCTCGCCGAACAGGCCGCTGCGGAACACGATGACCAGGCCGATCGCCATGGTGATGACCACCAGGATCAGGCTCATCGCGGCCGCGGCCGGGAAGTTGTAGTTGCTGAACGCGAACGCGTAGCCGAGCTGGGTCGGCGTCCACTGGTCGTCGATGGCGTTCGAGCTCACCTGGTCGAGCAGCTGGGGCTCGAGGAAGAGCTGGAAGCCGTAGGCGAGGTTCATCAGCGCGGCGTAGCCGATCCAGGGCCGGATGATCGGCAGCTTCACGTGCCAGGCCAGCTGCCAGGCGTTCGCGCCGTCGAGGGAGGCGGCCTCGAGGGTCTCCTCGGAGATGCCGTTGAGGCCGCCGTTGACCACGACGATCCAGGAGCCGACGCCCTGGAAGAACATCATCGCCGTGAGGATGAACGGCAGGTGCCCGGGCGAGGCGACGGCCTGCTTGATGGTCTCGATGCCGAGCGCGTGCCAGAAGCCCTCCACCGGCGACTGGCTGGGGTTGAGCAGGTAGACCCACAGCACGAAGTTCGCGACGCCGGCCAGGGCGCCGGGGATGAAGTAGAGGAACCGCATCGAGGCGCCGAACCGGCCCGGGCTGGCGTGGATCAGCAGCGCCAGGCCGACGATGCCGATCATCATGATCGGCAGCCACACGATCAGCACCGCGAAGATGTTGAGGAAGGTGTCGAGGAACCGGTAGTCGCTCACGACGGTCCGGAAGGAGTCCAGGCCACCGAAGCCGGTGTCCGGCTCCAGGGGCGTCGGCGCCTTCTGCAGCGAGGTCACCAGGGCGTAGCCGATGGGGACGAGGCCGGCCACCAGGAGCAGGACGAGGTAGGGAGCCAGCAGCGCCCAGGCACCGCGCGTCTCGGCGCCGTTGTATCGCCGGGCCCTCCCCCGGGTCGGGGGCGACGGGCTGTCGGCCACCTCGGCGGCGGGCCGTTCGGTGGTGAGGCCGGTGGTCATCACGTGCTCCTCTGCTGGCGGGCTGGTCCGGTGCGTCGGGGTCGGGCACCAGGGTGCTGCGGCCGGGGGCGGGAGCGCGGGGCGCCCCCGTGGGTCACTCGACCGTGTAGCCCATGGCGCCGGCCTGGTTCAGCAGCTCCTCGCCGAAGGAGGACCAGGCGGCGTCCACGCTCTGCCCGTCGACGAGGGCGGGGGTCATGGTCTCCGTCCACACGCCACCGGTGTTGTAGAGCATGTAGGCGTGGTCGGGCTGGACGTAGGAGATCGCGGCCTTCATGGCGTCGAAGGTGGTCTCGTTGTCGGCGAAGTAGCCGCTCTGGGACTGCTTGTCGGCCCAGGCGTCCTGCACGGGCCCGTAGGCGGGCAGGCCGGTGGAGAGCTCCACCTGCCAGGCCGGGTCGGTGGCCACGAACTCCGCGAACAGGAGCGTGTTCTCCAGCTGGGTGCCGGTGATGTGGCTGCTCACGCCCCACAGGCCGCCGCCCTCGTTGCCGGTGGCGGGGGTGGACTCGCCCTCCCAGGGCAGCGGCTCGACCGCGGTCATCTGGCCGGCCGGGATCTCCCAGGTCTGGTTGAACAGGTAGTCGCCCCACCAGGCCGCACCGGGGCTCATCACCAGGTCCTTGCCGACGCTGGCGGCGTCGGCGTCGAAGATGCCCAGGCTGGAGACGGCGTCGCCGTCGACCAGGGTGGTGAGGAGGTCCTTGGCCCGCTGGCAGGTCGGGTCGTCGAGGTCGATGTGAACGGTCGTCTCGTCCTGGCGATCGTTCGTGGGGCAGCCCGAGGCCCAGAGGTAGCGGTCGGGGGCGTAGGCGTCACCGAGGAAGCCGGAGATCTTGCCGGGGTGCTCCTCGGCGATCTGCACGGCGAGGTCGCCGTACTCCTCCCACGTGGTGGGCACCTCGTAGCCGTTGTTCTCGAAGAACGTGGCGTTGTACCAGAAGACGTCGGGGGCGGCGTCGTTGCGCAGGCAGCGGATCGCGTCGTCGATGTTGCAGGGCGCGATCACCGCCGGGTCGTAGCCGTCGATCACGTCGGGCAGCAGGTCGGTGAGGTCCGCGGCGTAGTCGATCTGGGCGCCGGTGGCCCAGGCGATGTCGTCGTTGGACGGGAAGAAGATCGCGTCCGGCCAGCCCTTGCCGGCCTGGTTGAACTGGGCGAACTGCTGCTGGAGCGTCTTGCCGCCGACGGTGCCGTCGATCTGGTTGATCGTCACGTCGATCTCGGGGTGGGCCTCCACGAAGGCCTCGGCTGCGGGGACCCGGGGCGGGTCGACCCAGACCGTGATGGGGCCGCCGGAGTCCGTCTGCTCGGAGTCGGCGCTGTCGGCGTCGGAGCCGCAGGCGGCGAGGGCCGTGGCCGCTGCCACGGCGAGCGCGGCGGCCGCGGCACGCCGCGTGGCACGGCGGGCGCTGGGTGAGTTCATTCCAGGTGCTCCTTCGATGGCCTTGTGGCGGCACACGTCTTCGGGTGGGCCGGCGTGATCAAACGTTAGACCCGTCACAGGGGTTGGTCAATCGTTTGACGTGACGGTTGCCACGCTGGACAAGACCGGCTGCCGCGGCGCCGACGACCGCCTCGCGCGAGCCCCCGCGGGCGCGCGAGGACACCCGCGCCGACGGCACGGGAGGGCGTGCCCGCTCAGGCGCGCGGCGGCGCCGTGGACTCACGGACGACCAGCTCGGGGGGCGGGTCGGTGATGGTCACGTCGGCCACCTCGCCGGTCTCGATCCGCCTGATCACCGAGCGCACGGCGGCGCGACCCATCGCGTAGAACTGCATCCGCACCGCGGTCAGCGGGGGCCAGGTGTTCTCCGCCGTCCAGGAGTCGTGCACGGTGACGACCGAGAGGTCGTCGGGCACCGCGACCCCGAGGGCGCGGGCCTCGGCCAGCAGCCCGACGGCCGCGTTCACGTTGGCCACGACGATGCCGGTGGGCGGCTCCTCGCGGGCCATGAGCCGCCGCAGGGCCTCGCGGCCGTTGTCGACGGTGTAGCCCAGCCGCGTCTCCATGCCGGGCTCGATCCGCAGGCCGGCGTCCTCGAGCGCGGCCTTGACCCCGAGCCGGCGGCGCTTGGCCGTGAACGAGCGGGGCAGGCCGTTGGCCAGGCCGATCCGGGTGTGGCCGAGGTCGAGCAGGTGCTGGGCGGCCAGGCGCGCGCCCGCCTCGTCGTTGAGCGCGACGGAGCCGACCGGCCCCGGCACCTGGGAGTTGATCAGCACGATGGCCGAGCCCGACTCGGCGAGGGCGGCGAGGTCCTGCGCGGGCACGCCGTCGCCGACCTGCACGACCATGCCGTCGACGCGACCCTCGCCCAGCAGCCGGCCGATCACGTCGCCGGTGGGCCGCACGTCGTGGGCGCGGCCCAGCAGCACGGTGTAGGAGTGGGCGGCGGCCTCGTCCTCGGCGCCGTGCATGAGCTCGGTGAACAGGGCGTTGGTGAGGTCGGGGATGACGAGGCCGATGACGTGCGTGCGCGCCGACTTCAACGCCCGGCCGGCGAAGTTCGGCCGGTAGTGCAGCTCGGTGGCGGCCTGCTGGATGCGCTCGCGCGTGGCCTCGCTGACCCGCGCGGCGGGGTGGTTGCTGAGCACCCGGGAGACCGCGGAGATGGACACGCCGGCGCGTGCCGCGACGTCTCCCAGGGTGGCCATGGGGCGCAGTCTAGGGTCGCCCGGCCGCGAGGCCGTCGTGGCCGGCGCGCCGTCGTCCGCGCCCCTCACGGCGACCCCGCGGCACGGTCGGGGCGGCCGGCCAGCAGCGCCGCCGCGTCCCGCACGTGGCCCTGCTCGCCCAGGCGCGGCGCCGCCCACGGGTCGCCGGGGCGCACCCCGTCGACGCGCAGCGGGCTGCGCACGGTGGCGACGGCGACGTCGGGCTCACCCGGCTCGCGGCCGGGGCGACGCACCTCCTGGGTCATCCCCAGCGCGGCGAAGGCGTCGTGGGCGAGCAGCTGCTCGAGGTCCAGCAGCGGGGCGCACCACACGTCGGCGGCGTCGAGCACGGTGAGCCAGTGGTCGGTGCCGGCGGTGGCGAGCACGTCGGCGATGCGCTTCTCCACCTCGGCGCGCCGCGACCACCACTCGTCGGGGTCGGTGAGGCCGGCCAGCACGGGCTCGTCGAGCAACCGGCCCAGGAGGTCGACCGGCGCCATGGCGATCGAGAGGTGCCCGTCGGCGGTCGGGTAGGTGCCGTACGGGGCGGGCAGCCAGCCGTGGGCCGAGTGCGGCCCGACCGACGGTGGCACCGGGCCGCCGTTGAGTCGCGCGGTGAGCAGCTCGGAGCCGAGGTCGAGCACGCCCTCGAGCAGGCTGCTCTCGACCAGGCCGCCGACACCGGTGCGCGCCGCGCGCACGAGCATGGCGCACACGCCCTGCGCGAGGTGGCAGCTGAGGAGGTGGTCGGCCAGGGCCAGCCCGACCGGCACCGGCCGCTCGCCGCTGCCACTGACGCCGCCGACGTTCACCCAGGGCAGGGCCGAGACCGACTGGGCCAGCAGGTCCTGCCCGGGCCTCGACGCCCACGGACCCTCGGCGCCGTAGCCACTGGCACTGGCGTAGACCAGCCGGGGGTTGAGCTCGCGCAGGGTCGCGAAGTCGAGGCCGAGCCGCTCCATGACCCCGGGACGGAAGTTCTGCACCACCACGTCGGCCCGCTCCACGAGCGCCCGCACGGCGGCCAGGTCCTCGGGGTCCTTGAGGTCGGCGACCACCGACTCCTTGCCGCGGTTCATGGCGTGGAAGGAGAGCGTGTCGCCGTCGCGCCAGCGGCCGGCGAAGGCGAGGGTGCGGCCGATCTCGCCGGTGCGCGGTCGCTCGACCTTGATCACCCGCGCACCCATGTCGGCCAGCCGCAGCGCCGCGACGGGGCCGGCCAGGAACTGGGACAGGTCGAGCACGAGGACGCCGGCCAGCGGCAGGTCGTCGGGGGCGCCCACGGCGGCTCCGTCGGAGGTCGTGCCGGGCTGCTCTGCGGCCACGGGGCTCGCCTCCTTCGCCACGCCGGGCGCGCCGGGGCGCCGGTTCGGACCGGCGCGGGGGTTCCCGGAGACGTCCTTGACGTTGGTCAATCGTTTGACCGACAGTAGGGCCCACCGCAGGCCCCGGGCAAGCCGGACGAGCCGCGGCCCGTACCAGCGAAGGAGCTGTGTGGTGTCCACTCCCGTCATGGCGGCGTCCTACCTCGGCGCCGGGACCATCGAGGTCTCACCCGTGTCCGTCCCCGACCCCGCGCCCGGGCAGGTGCAGGTGGAGGTCGCGTTCGTCGGGATCTGCGGCACCGACCTGCACCTGCTGCACGGCGCGATGGACAGCCGCGTCACCGTGCCCGCCGTCATCGGCCACGAGATGTCCGGGCGCGTCGCCGCCGTCGGCGCGGGCGTCACCGACCACCGCGTCGGCGATCCCGTCACCGTGATGCCGCTGGTCTGGGACGGCACCTGCCCGGCCTGCGCCGCCGGCCACCAGCACGTGTGCCAGCACCTCGACTTCGTCGGGATCGACTCCCCCGGCGCCCTCCAGGGCCGGTGGAACGTCCCCGCCTCCATCGTCGTGGGGCTGCCCGCGGGCACCGACCTGCGGCACGCCGCCCTCGTCGAGCCCGTCGCCGTGGCCGTCCACGACGTGCGCCGCGGCGAGGTCGCCCCGGGCGACCGCGTCGTGGTGCTGGGTGGCGGCCCGATCGGGCTGCTCGTCGCGGTCGTCGCCCGGCACGCCGGGGGCGAGGTGCTGCTGCTCGAGCCGGACGCCGGGCGCCGCGCGGTCGTCGAGGGCCTGGGCCTGCGCACCGCCGACCCGGTCGGGCAGGACGCGGACCTCCTCGTCCAGGAGTGGACCGGCGGCGCCGGCGCCGACGTGGTCTTCGAGGTCTCGGGGGCTGCCCCCGCGGTGCTCCAGGCGACCGCGCTGGCCAAGGTGCGCGGCACCCTGGTGGTCGTGGCCATCCACCCGCAGCCCGTGCCGGTGGACCTCAAGCAGGTCTTCTGGCGCGAGCTGCGGCTGCTCGGCGCCCGGGTCTACGAGCGCGCCGACTTCGAGGAGGCCGGCCGGCTGCTCGCCGACGGGGTCGTGCCCACCGACGTGATGATCACCGACGTCCTGCCGCTGGAGCGGGTCGCCGACGCCTTCACCACGCTCGAGGCCGGGGGTGCCATGAAGCTCCTGGTGGACGTCGGCGGGGCCCGGGTGCCCGCCGACGCCGCGAGCGGCTCCACCGGGGCGACCGCGTGAGCGCCCCGTTCGACCTCACCGGCCGCACCGCCGTCGTGACCGGTGCCCGGCGCGGGATCGGGATGGCCATGGCCGTCGGGCTGGCCGAGGCCGGCGCCGACGTCATCGGCGTCTCGGCCACGCTCGAGGACGACCCCGAGGTGGGCCGGCTCGTGCGTGCCGCGGGGCGCTCGTTCGAGGGGCGCCGCTGCGACTTCTCCGACCTCGCGGCCGTCGAGGACCTCGGTGCCGAGCTGGCCGAGCGGGCCCCCGACGTCCTGGTGAACAACGCCGGCACCATCCGCCGTGCGCCCGCCGTGGAGCACCCGCGCGCCTGGTGGGACGAGGTGCTGGCGGTCAACCTCGACGCCCAGTTCGTGCTCACCCAGGCGCTCGCCGCGCCGATGCTGGAGCGCGGCTCGGGCAAGGTCGTGTTCACGGCCTCCCTGCTCTCCTTCCAGGGCGGCATCACCGTGCCCGGCTACACCGCCTCCAAGCACGGCGTGCTCGGCCTGACCAAGGCGCTGGCCAACGAGTGGGCGCCGCGCGGGGTCAACGTCAACGCGATCGCCCCCGGCTACATCGCCACCGACAACACCCAGGCCCTCCAGGACGACCCCGACCGGTCGCGCTCGATCCTCGAGCGCATCCCTGCGGGCCGCTGGGGCGCCGCCTCCGACCTGGCCGGGGCCTGCGTCTTCCTGTGCTCCTCGGCCGCCGACTACGTCCACGGCGCCGTGCTGCCCGTCGACGGTGGTTGGCTGGGGCGGTGACCCCCACCCCCGGCCTCCTCACCCTCGGCGAGACCCTCGGCCTCGTCGCCACCGGCCCGCTGGCCCACGCGGGCACGGCGCGCGTCGGCATCGGCGGTGCCGAGTCGAACGTCGCCATCGGGGCCGCCCGGCTCGGCGTGCCGGCCACCTGGGTCGGCCGCGTCGGGGACGACGGCTGGGGCGAGCGGGTCGCCCGCGAGCTGCGTGCCGAGGGGGTCGCCGCGCACGTCGTGGTCGACCCGGCGGCCTCCACCGCGGTGATGACCAAGGAGCAGCGCGGCACCCGCACGCGGGTCACCTACCACCGCACCGGGTCGGCCGGCTCCCGTCTCGCCCCCGGCGACCTGCCCGAGCAGCTGCTCGCGGGGGCCGGCGTGCTGCACCTCACCGGCATCACGCCGGGGCTCTCCGCCACGGCGCTGGCCGCCACCCGGGAGGCCCTGGCGACGGCGCGGCGTGCCGGCGTGCCGGTCTCCTTCGACGTGAACCACCGGCACGGGGTCTGGCGCGAGCGGGACGCCGGCGCGGTCTACCGCGAGCTCGCCGCCGGCGCGGCCGTCGTGCTGGCCGGGCCCGAGGAGGCCGCCCTGCTGGTCGGCGCGGGCGCGCCGGCCGACGAGGCGGGGCTGCTGGCCGCCGTCCGCGACCTCACCGACGGCGACGTGGTGCTCAAGCTCGGCGAGCGGGGCTGCCTGGCGCACGTGGACGGCGGCACCCACGCCGTGCCCGCGCACCCGCTGGCACCTGGCGAGCTGGTGGACACCGTGGGTGCGGGCGACGCGTTCGTGGCGGGCTACCTCGCCGAGCTGCTGGCGGGCCGGCCGGCGGCCGAGCGGCTGCGCACCGGCACGCTGTGCGGCGCCCTCGCGTGCACCAGCCCCGGCGACTGGGAGGGGCTGCCCACCCGGGCCGAGGTCTCGGCCATCGCGGCCGGGGGCGACGCGGACCCCGTCCGCCGCTGACGCAGCCTCAGACGAGGCCGAGCCGCTCCAGGTAGGGGTTGGTGAAGCAGCCGTCGGGGTCGAGGGCGCGGCGCTGGGCGACCCAGGCGTCGGCGTGCTCCCACAGGCCGAGGTCGACGGGGCGGGTGAACGTCTTGCCCCAGTGCGGGCGCGGCGCGAACGGGGCGAGGGCCTCCTCGACGGCGGCGACCGCCGCCCAGCGCTCGGGCACGTCGCGCCAGGTGAAGTGCACCGCCAGCGAGGCCCGGCCGGCCGAGCCGCTCAACCACAGGTCGTCGGCGTCCACCGTGCGCAGCTCGGAGGTGGCGAGCACCGGGGCCAGGAGCGGCTCGAGCGCGCGGACGGCCGCGATCGCCCCGGCGGCGTCCTCGAGGGGGACGAACCACTCCGACTGGTCCTCGTGGCCGAAGCTCGGGTCGCCGTCGGGCGGGAAGTGCGGCAGCCGGGTGTACCAGGGGCCGACGCTGCCGCGCGGGGTCAGGTGCTCGTCGGCGCCCAGCAGCGCGGACGGCGCGCGGTCGGGCTGGGCGGGGCCGAGCAGCGCCTCGACCTCCTCGGGTGGCCGGCGGTCGTCCGTGCGGTGCTTGACGATGACGTCGCCCACGGCTCCCTCGCGCCCACCCGGCACGGGCTCGTCGCGCCACCGGGTGAAGACGCTGACGCTGTAGCCGGCGCCGAGCACCGCGAGCGGGTCGGCCAGCAGCGTCTCCCACGTGACGCCCGGGTGGATGTCCTGCACGACGTCGTAGGTCGGCTGGAGCGCGAGCTCGACCTCGGCGATGACGCCGGTCGCCCCGAGCCCCACGACCATGCCCCCGAACCCGGGCTCGCCCCGGCGCACGGTGTGCAGGTCGCCGTCCGGCAGCACCACGGTCAGCGCCGTGACGGACGAGGCCACCACCCGGTTGCCCACGCCCGAGCCGTGGGTGCCGGTGGAGACCGCGCCCGCCACGCTGATGTGCGGCAGCGAGCCCGTGTTCGGCAGCGCCCAGCCGGCCTCGTGCATCGCGGGCAGCGCGGTGACGTAGGCCGTGCCGCCCCCGACCGTGCACGTGCCGGCCTCGGCGTCGACCCGCACCTGGTCGAGCCGGGCGAGGGAGACCTGGGTGCCCGGGGTGTCCGGCCCCTCGTTGAAGGAGTGCGCCGTGCCGAGCACCCGCACGCGGGCCGAGCCCGCCACCACGCGGCGCAGCTCGTCGAGGTCGGCGGGCTCGACGAACGCGCCGCGGGTGTAGCGGTGGTTGCCCGACCAGTTGCGCTCGCGGCCACCGTCGGCCGCCGTCGTCCACCCGCTCACGGCTGCTCCTCTCGCGCCGCCCCCGTGGCGGCGGTCACAGGGTAGGGCGCGCGAGGGGCGGGGATCACCGCAGGGCCACCTCCGCGTAGGGGACGACGGAGACGGGGCCGAGCAGGCCGTAGTCCTGCCGCGTGCCCACGCCGTAGACCTCGGGCGTGACGGTCCGCAGCCGGTTGAACAGCGTGGTGGTCACCTCGACGACGACCTCGTTGTCGCCGGCCCGGAGTCGGCCCCCGAGGTCGACCACGGTGTCGAGCCGGTCGCAGGCGGGCAGCTGCTCGCCGTTGACCCACACCCGGAAGGTGTCGGTGACGGCCCCCAGGTCGAGACGGGCGCGGTCGGTGCCGCCCCAGTCCTCGGGCGTGGTCACGGTCGTCGTGTAGCGGCCGATGCCGCTGACGTCCTCGAGCCCGGCGATCCCGGTCCAGGGGGCCAGGGCGTCGAGCGAGACCTCGTGGGTGGTCACGGTCGTCTCGCTGGCGGTGGCGCCGGGCTGCCAGTCCTCGACCTCGAGCCGCCAGGACGCGGGGGTGAGCGGGGCGACGACGCGGTCGACGACGCCGCGGACGGTGCGGCCCGAGGCCAGGACGGCGGTGACCGGGCCGGCCTCCTCGACGACCGCCGACAGCCCTGCCGGGCGGGAACGCACGTCGCTGCCGGTGGTGGAGACGGCGTGCGCGCCCTGCGCGCGGGCGGGCACGAGGGCCACGACCGCGGACTGCCCCGGCTGGAGCGTCACGTGCACGCGGACCCGGCCGCCGTCGCGCTCCCACAGCGAGATCGGCGAGGTGGCGCCGCTCCAGGGGTCCAGCAGCACCGGCACGGCCGCCGCGTCGTCGGAGGTCAGCCAGACGTCCGCGTCCACGACCTGCAGGCGGCGGTTCTCCGCGTGCTTGGCGTTGGCCAGGTAGTACAGGTCCGCGCCGTCGACGTGCCGACGCAGGTGCATGAGCGTGGATGACTCGTGCACCACGTCGCGCTCGACCCCGAGGTCGGCCAGCGCACCCGGGATGTCGGCGGCGGCCGCCACGACCCGGGTCGTGGCCAACCCGGCAAGGCCCGTCATCGCCGTGCGGACGCGGGCGGTCTCGCCGGCCTGCGGGACGCCCTCGGGCTGCGCCTGGGTCCAGTCGCCGAGCATGACGACGCGCAGCCCGGCCCGGCCCAGGGCGAGCAGCCGCTCCGCGGCGTCGGGCTCGACGAGGAGGCCACCGCCCCGGAAGAAGTCGGGGGTCATGATCATCGCCTTCCACGCGGGCCCGTCGGGCGCGAGGCGGCCGTCCTCCACCCGGACCTCGGGCCGGTCGAGCACGTTGTCGGTGATGAAGGAGTGGCTCCAGCCGATCGGCACGCCGTCGTTGGTCGCCCAGGTGGCGCCGATGCCGGTGGAGGCGTAGCCCTTCTGCCGGAAGAACACCACGTCGTGGCGCGAGACCCCGGACTGGAGCACGAGCTGGGTGCGGGAGAGGTAGCCCGCCACGTCCGGCATGTGCTGCCACTGGGGCGTGCGCGGGCCCCAGGCCTCGCCGTAGCCGATCGCGCCGTTGTAGTAGGGCGAGAACGCGGCGAAGCCGGGCCACGTCGCGCCCGGGGCACTGGCGTAGGCGAAGCCGTGCAGCACCGACTGGTTCACGCCGGCGACCATGATGGAGTTGATGGTGGTGAGCGCCCGGTCCCACGTGGTGCTGTAGGCGGCGCCGTTGTAGCAGGCCGCCTCGCAGGACAGGATCGTGCCGCCCGCCAGGTCGCGGCCCGAGGCCTGCATCCGGTAGTCGTCGAGGTTCTTGAAGCCCAGCGACTCGGTCTCCGGCACGTCGAGCAGCGCCGAGTGCTCCAGGGCGTCGGTCTCCAGGCCGTACGGCTGGACCCGCAGGCCCATGCCCAGCGTGCGGGCGAAGGCCTGGAGCGGGAGCAGGTGGTGGTCGCGGTAGAGGTCGGAGATGACGCTGTTGAAGTCGTCGCGCACCGCACCCGTGACGTCGGTGTCGAAGGAGAAGGGGTACTTCTCGTCCAGCTCGACGACGGCGGGCAGCCAGGGCAGCAGGTCGTAGCCGATCCGGTCGGCGAACTCCGTGAGCATCCGCGGTGTCCACACGGTCGCGTCGGTCTCGATCTCGAGGGAGTCCTCGAACAGGTAGCCACCCGCCTTGCGCAGCAGGCGCGTGGTCTCGGCGTCGAGGACGCGGTCGCGCCACAGCGCCTTCACCGCGTCCGAGCCGGCGGTGCTGAAGTGGTCGACCACGTGGAAGACGGGACTGCCGTGCGGCCCGGCCTCCGGCTCCTGGCCGGAGCCGCGGCGCCAGTAGGAGAGGACGACCGCCTCGGCGTCGGCGGGTGCGGTGAAGGTGATCTCGTCGTTCTCCTCCGACGGCGTCAGGTCGACGAGGCTGCCGTCGAGCAGGATCGTGTCGCGGCGGCCGTAGCCGGCGATCGTGAACGCCTGCACGGCGACGAGCTCACGGGCCTGCGCGCCGGAGGCGGGCTCGACCTCGGGGTCGGGCGCGGTGCCCGTGAAGGTCTCGCCGGGCGCGAGCAGCACCTGGCCGTGCGCGAGCTCGGTGCAGGCGGCCTCGTCGTCGGGGGTGATCGGCGCGGAGGCCGGCCAGGACGGGCCGACGGTGACGTCGATCCGCACCCCGTGCCGGGCACCGGCGGTGAGCGCGGCGACCAGGCCCGCCTTCCACGTGGGCCCGCCCCAGCCGTGCTGGTCGAGGTCGACGTCGACGTCACGGGCGTTGAGGCTGTGGGTCACGTCCGCGATCTCGAGCACGCCGAAGCCGGCGGCCGCCACGCGCGAGACCTCCCGGCTGATCTCGTCGGCGTCGACGAGGCCGTGCGGCCACCACCAGCGGAAGCCGGCGGCGGTGGCGAGCCCCGGGGCGCGGAACTGCCGGGCGAGGCTGCCCGGCAGGCCGAGCGACGCACCCGCGGGGGCGGCACCGGCCGAGGCGTCGGTGGCGGCGGCCGGGCCGGAGACGGCGCCGACGGCACCCACGGCACCGGCCGTGACGGCGGCGGCGCCGAGCAGCGAGCGGCGGGTGAGGCCGGGGCGGCCGGCGGCGGGCCGGTCGGACGGCTGGGCGGGGGTGGGGTGGGACGGGGTGCTCATGAGGACTCCTGCCACGCTGGGGAGCGGTGAAACGATTCAGGCTGGGACGAGCGTCAACGTAACGACCGTCACACCGCAGGTCACCCCTCGACGTCAGGGTTGGCCGATGTCGGCCAGGTCACACCGCGGCGTCACACCCGCGACCGCCGGTGCGACGCTCAGATGAGCCCGGCGCGCACGGCCCACACGACCGACTCCATGGTCGTCTCGACCCCGAGGTGCTCCCCCACGGCACGGACGCGGCGGCGCACGGTGCGCACCGACATGCCCACCTCGCGGGCCACCGCCTCGATCGTCAGCCCCTGCGCCATCAGCGAGAGCAGCCGCAGGTCCTCGCGGTCCGGTCGCCACGGCTCGCGGCGCGCAGCGGCGCCCGAGCCGCAGTCGCTGCGCGGTGCGCAGGTGCCGACGCCCACCTCGTCCTCCGGCCGCCGCCCGTCAGCGGGCGAGCCGGGCCTCCGCGGCGTCCCAGTCCAGGCCGGGTGCCGGCTCGTAGCGACCCAGCTCGTGGGTGCGGCGCACCAGCGCGCGCATCGCGGCCAGGTCCGGCAGGTCCACGCCGAGCGCCCGGGCCTGCACGAGGACGTTGCCCAGCGCCGCGGCCTCACCGGGCCCGGCGAGCACCGGCACCCCACAGGCGTCCGCGGTGAGCTGGCACAGCAGCTGGTTGTGCGAGCCGCCACCGACGACGTGCACGACGGAGAAGCCGCGGCCGGCGATGCGGGCGGCGGTGCGCAGCTGCACCCGGTAGGCCAGGGCAAGGCTGTCCAGGATCGTCCGCGCGACCTCCACCGGCGTCTCGGGCACCGGCTCGCCGGCCTCGCGGGCCAGGTCCTGGATGCGGGTGGGCATGTCGCCGGGCGGCAGCAGGCGGGCGTCGTTGATGTCGACCACGGTCCGCAGGGGCTCGGCGTCCTCGACGGCGGCCAGCAGGCTGGGCAGGTCGGTGCCCGGCACGCCGCGCTCGGCCCACCGCTTCATCGACTCCGAGAGCACCCACAGGCCCATGACGTTCTTGAGGAACCGGATCGTGCCGTCCACGCCGCCCTCGTTGGTGAAGTCGGCCAGCCGCGCCTCCTCGGTGAGCACCGGCTCGTCCAGCTCCAGGCCGACCAGCGACCAGGTGCCCGAGGAGACGTAGGCGAAGTCCTCGGCGGCGGCCGGCACTCCCACCACGGCGGAGGCGGTGTCGTGGCTGCCCACGGCCACGACCGGCACCTGCGCGCCCTCGGGCAGGCCGATCGCGTCGGCGATGCCGGGGAGCAGGTGGCCGACGACCGAGCCCGGGTCCCGCAGCGGGGGCAGGACGCCGGGGCGCAGCCCGACCTTCTCGACCAGGTCGGCCGCCCACGAGCCGGTGGTGGCGTCGTAGAGCTGGGTGGTCGAGGCGTTGGTGCGCTCGGCGCCCTGTGCGCCGGTCAGCCAGTAGCCGAGCAGGTCGGGCAGCATCAGCAGGGTCTCGGCCTGCTCGAGCGCCGCGGTGCCGCGGGCGGCGGCAACCTGCCACAGCGTGTTGAACGGCAGCTGCTGCAGGCCCGTCGTGGCGTAGAGCTCGGCCGCGTCGAAGCCGGAGCCCGGGTCGGCGAGCAGCTGCTCGGCCAGCCCGTCGGTGCGGCTGTCGCGGTAGGTGTAGGGGTTGCCCAGCAGGCGACCGTCGCGGTCCAGGAGGCCGTAGTCGACGGCCCAGGAGTCGATGCCGATCGCGTCGAGGCGTCCGGTGGCGACGATCCTGGAGAGGCCCACGAGGATCTCGCGGTGGATGCCCAGCACGTCCCAGAACAGGCCGTCGTGGGCGCGCACGCCCCCGTTGGGGAAGCGGTGGACCTCCTCCAGGTGCAGCGACGTCGGCGAGACCGTCGCGACCATGATCCGGCCGCTCGTGGCGCCGAGGTCGACGGCCGCGACACGCATCGCGGTGCTGGGGCTGCTCATGGTGCTCGGTCCTCGCAGTTCTTCGGTGGGCGGTGCGCCGCACCCGCCGGCCGGCCCGGGTGAGGGGGCCGGCTCGGCGGGTGCGGGTCGTGCGGTCCTCCCCCGGCCGTCGCCGGGCGGGAGCGGGGTGGGTCAGCGCAGGAACGCGGCCGCCACGCCGGCGTCCACGGGGATGTGGAGGCCGGTGGTGTGGGACATCTCCGCGGAGCACAGGACGAACACGGCGTTGGCGATGTTCTCGGGCAGGACCTCGCGCTTGAGGATGGTGCGCTGGGCGTAGAACTTGCCCAGGTCCTGCTCCTCGACGCCGTAGACCGCGGCGCGATTGGCGCCCCAGCCGCCGGCGAAGATGCCGGAGCCCTGGACGACGCCGTCGGGGTTCACGCCGTTGACCTTGATCTGGTGGGCGCCGAGCTCGGCGGCCAGCAGGCGCACCTGGTGGGCCTGGTCGGCCTTCGCGGCGCCGTAGGCGACGTTGTTCGGGCCGGCGAAGATCGAGTTCTTCGAGGAGATGTAGACGATGTCGCCGCCCATCTCCTGCTCGATCATGACCTTGGCGGTGGCCTGGGCGACGAGGAAGGAGCCCTTGGCCATGACGTCGTGCTGGAGGTCCCAGTCCTTCTCGGTGGTCTCCAGCAGCGAGCGCGAGAGGGAGAGGCCGGCGTTGTTGACGACGAGGTCGACACCGCCGAACGCCAGCACCGCCGCGTCCACCATGGCCTTGACGGCCTCGGCGGAGGAGACGTCGACCTGGACGCCGACGGCGACGTCGGTGCTGCCGATCTCGGCGGCGGACTCGATGGCCTTGTCGAGGTTCAGGTCGGCGATGACGACGCAGGCGCCCTCGGCGGCGAGCTTCTTGGCGGTGGCCAGGCCGATGCCGGAGGCGGCGCCGGTGACGAGCGCGACGCGGGTGGCCAGCGGCTTCGGCTTCGGCATCCGCTGGAGCTTGGCCTCCTCCAGCGCCCAGTACTCGATGCGGAACTTCTCCGACTCGTCGATGGGCGCGTAGGTCGAGAGGCCCTCGGCGCCGCGCATCACGTTGATGGCGTTGACGTAGAACTCGCCGGCCACGCGGGCGGTCTGCTTGTTCTTGCCGAAGGAGAACATGCCGACGCCGGGCACGAGGACGATGAGCGGGTCCTTGCCGCGGATCGCCGGGGAGTCCGGCGTCGCGTTGCGCTCGTAGTAGCCGGCGTAGTCCTCGCGGTAGGCCACCGCGAGCTCCTTGAGGCGGGCGATGGAGTCCTCGACGCTCGCGTCGGCGGGCAGGTCGAGCACCATCGGCTTGACCTTGGTCCGCAGGAAGTGGTCGGGGCACGAGGTGCCCAGCTCGGCCAGGCGGGGGTGGTTCTCGGCCTCGAGGAAGTCGAGCACGACCTGCGCGTCGGTGAAGTGGCCGACCATCGGGGCGTCCGCGGAGGCGATGCCACGGATGGTGGGGGCCAGCGCGGCCGCCTTGGCCCGGCGCTCGGCCTCCGGCAGGGCGCCGTACCCGGCGATCGCGGGGCCGAAGGGCTCGGCCTTCGAGTGCTCGGCGATGTAGGCGGCAGCGGTGTCGATGATCCAGAGGCTGTTGGTCTCGGCCTCCTGCGAGGTCTCGCCCCAGGCCGTGATGCCGTGGCCGCCGAGGATGCAGCCGATCGCCTGCGGGTTCTTCTCCTTGATCTCGGCGATGTCGAGACCGAGCTGGAAGCCGGGGCGGCGCCACGGCACCCAGACGACCTTGTCGCCGAAGATCGTGGTGGTCAGCTCCTGGCCGTCGGCCGAGGTGGCGATCGCGATGCCGGAGTCGGGGTGCAGGTGGTCCACGTGGGCCGCGTCGACCAGGCCGTGCATGGCGGTGTCGATGGACGGGGCGGCGCCACCCTTGCCGTGCAGGCAGAAGTCGAACGCCGCGACCATCTCGTCCTCGCGGTCGATGCCCGGGTAGACGTCGACCAGCGAGCGCATCCGGTCGAGGCGGAGGACGGCCAGGCCGGACTCCTTCAGCGTGCCCAGGTCACCGCCCGAGCCCTTCACCCAGACCAGCTCGATCTGCTCACCGGTGACCGGGTCGGTCTCGGTGCCCTTGGCGGAGGTGTTGCCCCCGGCGTAGTTGGTGTTCTTCGGGTCCGCGCCCAGGCGGTTCGAGCGCGCGATCAGGTCGGCGGCTGCGGGGTTCGTCATGTCTCGTTTCCCTCGTCGGAGTGGACGTGTCGGTGGTGACGGTGTGGACGGACCGGCTCAGGTCCAGGACATCTGCGTGCCGCCGACGCGGGCGGCCTCGATCTCGGCCTGGTAGCCCGACGCGGCGTAGGCCTTCATCGGGTCGGCCGGCAGGCCGCGCTCCTCGCGCCAGGCGGCGAGGTCGGCGCGGACGTCGGTGTAGAAGGCGTCCATGAACACCTGGTGGGCGCCCAGGACGTCGCCGGCCGCCTGCGCGGCGCTCAGCGCGTCGCGGTCGACGAGCAGCGCGCGCGCCGTCATCTCCTGGACGTTGAGCACCGAGCGCATCTGGCCGGGGATCTTGTCCTCGACGTTGTGGCACTGGTCGAGCATGAACGCGACCGGGCTGGTGCCGTCGGGGTTGGCCGGGCCGTACCCGCCGCCGCGGACCACCTCGAAGATGATGCGGAACAGCTGGAACGGGTCGGCCGAGCCGACGATCAGGTCGTCGTCGGCGTAGAAGCGGCTGTTGAAGTCGAAGGAGCCGAGCTTCCCCAGGCGCAGCAGCTGCATCACGATGAACTCGATGTTGGTGCCCGGCGCGTGGTGGCCGGTGTCCAGGCAGACCATCGCCTTGTCGCCCAGGGCGCTGACCTGGGCGTACGAGGTGCCCCAGTCCGGCACGTCGGTGTGGTAGAACGCCGGTTCGAAGAACTTGTACTCGAGCACGAGGCGCTGGTCGTCGCCGATCCGGTCGTAGATCTTGGCCAGCGAGTCGGCGAGGCGGTCCTGACGGCCGCGGATGTCGGCCTGGCCCGGGTAGTTCGAGCCGTCCGCGAGCCAGATCTTGAGGTCCTGGCTGCCGGTGGCGTCCATGACGTCGATGCACTCGAAGTGGTGGTCGATCGCCTTCTGGCGGATCTTCTCGTCGACGTGGGTCAGGGCACCGAACTTGTAGTCGTCGTCCTGGAAGGTGTTGGAGTTGACCGTGCCCAGCGAGACGCCCTTCTCGGCGGCGTACTCGCGCAGCTTCGCGTAGTCGTCCACGAGGTCCCACGGGATGTGCAGGGCGACCGACGGTGCCAGCCCGGTGTACTGGTGCACCTGGGCGGCGTCCGCGATCTTCTCCTCCACGCTGCGCGGGGTGCCCGGGGTGCCGAACACCTTGAAGCGGGTGCCCGAGTTGCCGAACGCCCACGAGGGCAGCTCGATGGCCTGCCCCTCCAGGAGCGGAGCGATGGCGGCGAAGTCAGTCATGGTCTCTCCATTCTGAAACGTTTCACTACGAAGGATGACCCGTCCCGGCTCGGTTGTCGAGCCGGGCCGCACGTGGTGCGGACGGGGCGCGCTCCCGCGTCCTGCGCGGGCTCGCCCCCGTCCGCACCGTGGCGGGTCACGCGGGGGATGGTGTGGCTGCTGCTCAGCCGCGGGGCAGCTGGTCGGCGAGGTGGAAGACCTCCCGGACGAACCGGAACCCCTCGTCGGGCGGGGTGTCGCCGTCGGAGAAGAGCCGGCTCATCTCGGCCTGCCAGCGGGCGTTGACCTCGGTCTCGCCCATCGCGGCCAGGGAGGCCTCGATGTCGTCGGACTCGACGTAGCCGATCAGGAGCCCGTCCTCGCGCAGGAAGAGCGAGTAGTTGCGCCAGCCGGTCGCGTCCAGCGCCTCGCACATCTCGGGCCACACGTGGGCGTGCGCCTCGGCGTACGCCTCGAGGTGGGCCGGGTCCACCTGGGAGGTGAAGCAGTAGCGGGGCACGGTGGGCGTCCTTCTCGGGTGTCGGTGTCCGGCGGGTAGTGCGTGACGTTCTGCAGGCGTTCGTCGGCGTGTCGCCTGCAGGGCGTCACGCACTATCGGGAGGGCGCCGGCGGGGGGGCCCCCCCCCCCCCCGGGGCCCCCCCCCCCCCGGGGGCGGGCGGGGGGGGGGGCCCCCGCCGGCGCCCGGGGGGGGGGGCCCCCCGGGACGAGGAGTCCGACTCAGAAGTCGAAGTCGTCGATGTTGTCGGCGTTGAAGCGGAACGGCTGGCCCAGCAGGACGGTGCCGTCGGCGCCGACCTCGTAGTCGCCCAGGTCGCCGGCCGAGAAGGAGTCGCCCTCGGCACCGGTGATCTCGCCGTCGACGAGCGCCTTGGCGGCGTAGGCGGCCAGGTAGCCGAGGTCCTCGGGGTTCCAGAGGGCGAACTCGGTGACGGTGCCGTCCTTGACGTACTCGCGCATCTGGTTCGGGGTGCCGAGACCGGTGATCGCGACCTTGCCCTTGTAGTTGGAGGTCGAGACGTAGCGGGCGGCCGCGGCGATGCCGACCGTGGTCGGGCTGATGATGCCCTTGAGGTTCGGGTAGGTCTGCAGCAGCGCGGCGGTCTTGTCGAACGAGGTCTGGTCGTCGTCGTCGCCGTAGACGACGTCGACGAGCTCGATGTTCGGGTGGTTGTCCGCCAGGTCCTGCTTCATGATGTCGATCCAGGCGTTCTGGTTGGTCGCGTTCGCGGACGCGGAGAGGATCGCGATCTGGCCCTCGTCACCGATCTGCTCGGCGATCATGTCGACCTCGACGGTCGCGATGCCCTCGGAGTCGGCCTGGGAGACGTAGAGGTCGCGGCAGTCGGCGTTGACGTCGGAGTCGAAGGTGACGACCTTGACGTCGGCGGTGTCGCGGGCCTGGTTGAGGCTGTCGCACAGGGCGGCGGGGTCGTTGGCCGAGAGCACCAGCGCGGAGACGCCCTGCTGGGCGGCGGTCTGGATGAAGGAGACCTGCCCGTCGGGGGTGGCCGTGTCGGGGCCGACCTCGGTGAACTCGCCGCCGAACTCCTCGACGGCCTTCTGGCCGCCGGCATCCGAGGTCTCGAAGTAGGGGTTGCCCAGGTTCTTGGGCAGGAAGGTGACGGAGACGTCGCCGCCGTCGGAGGACGAGGAGCCCGAGCCCGAGCTGGCGTCGGTGGTGCTGCCGCAAGCGGTCAGACCCAGGGTGGCGCTGAGCACGACGGCCGCGACGGCCGACGTACGCCGGTTGAGGAACTTCATCGTTCTTCCCTTTCAGTGGGGTGTCAGTTCGACAGTGACCGCTTGCCGGCAGCTGTCGTCGGGCCGCTGCGCGACCCGCTGGCTCGCCTCGCCCGCACCGTGGCGAACCAGGCGAGGAGGCTGGTGGAGATGACCGACGCCACGAGCAGCGCGCCGATCACGATGTTGGTGACGTTGACCGTCAGGCCCTCGAGCGTCATCGCGGAGCGGATGACGCCGATGAGCAGGACGCCGGCCAGGACGCCGTGCAGCGCGCCCCGACCGCCGAAGATGGAGACGCCGCCCAGGAGCACGGCCGCGATGACCTGGAGCTCCATGCCGGTGGCGTTGTCGCCGCGGGCACTGCCGTAGCGCAGCGTGTAGTACACGCCGGCCAGGGCGCTCACGACGCCGGAGAGGACGAACAGGGTCAGCTTGGTGCGGGCCACGTTCACGCCGGTGAAGTGGGCCGCCTCGTCGTTCAGGCCGATCTCGAAGATGCCGCGGCCGAACGAGGAGAAGTGGAGCATCCAGGCGAACAGCACCGCGAGCACCGCGACGAGCAGCAGCACGACGGGGTAGGGCGAGGCGTTGCCGAGCTGGGCGGTCGCCAGGTCCTTCCACTCCTGCGGGAAGTCGGTCTTGGCCTGGGTGCCGAGCAGGCCCTCCGCGATGCCGCGGTAGAGGGCCAGCGTGCCGATGGTGACCGCCAGCGACGGCAGCCCGACGTAGGCGACGAGGAAGCCGTTGAAGGCGCCCGCCACGACACCGGCCAGCAGGGCCAGCCCGATCGCGGCGCCCATCGAGAGGCCGGCGTCCACGTGCAGGAGGCCGACCAGGCACGAGGAGAGCCCCACGATGCTGGCCACCGAGAGGTCGATCTCGCCGGTGACGATCACGGCCGCCATCGGCAGCGCGATCAGCAGGATCGGGATGTTGTCGAGGAAGAGGTAGTACAGCGTCAGCGGGCTGGAGAAGTTGTCGATGGTCGCGGTCGAGAAGACGTAGACCAGGACGAACAGGCCGATGACGGCGAACTCGCGGGTGGCCAGCACGCGGCGGGCCAGGGACCGGGAGTAGGACGGGTAGGTGCGGCCCTCGGTCGTCGGGGCCTGCGTCAGCGTGCTCATGCGGTCACCTGCGGGCTGGTCGGGGCGGACGGAGCGGAGGAGCCGGGGTCGCCGGGCGACCCGCCGCCGCCGGACGGCGGGGCCTGGTCGCGGGCGGCCACCAGGGCGGCGTCCTGCCGCAGCGAGAGGAAGCGGTCCAGGGCGATGGCGCCGAGGATCAGCGCGCCGACCACGGCCTGCTGCCAGAAGTCGGAGATGCCCAGGATCGGCAGCACCGAGTTGATCGTCACCAGCAGGTAGGCGCCGACGGCCGCGCCGAGCGCCGAGCCGCTGCCGCCGAAGATCGCGACGCCGCCGATGACGGCCGCGCCGACGGCCTGGAGCTCGATGCCCTGGCCGGCCTGCGAGGAGACCGTGCCGTAGCGGGCCAGGAACATGACGCCCGCCAGGCCGGCCAGCGCGCCGGAGGCCACGAAGGCCAGCAGGACGCGGCGCAGCACCGGGAGCCCGTAGAGGTCGGCCGCGTCCGGGTCGGAGCCGATGGCGTACAGCTCGCGGCCCGGGCGGGTGGAGGAGAGGAAGTAGGCGGCCACGCCCAGCACGGCCAGCGCCACGATCGTGAGCACCGGGATGGTGACGATCTGCTGGGTGCCGAGCTGGGAGAACGACCGCGGGATCTGGTCGGCGGTGATCCGGCTGGAGCCCGCCCACGTGAGGAAGATGCCGCGGTAGATGTACATCGTGCCGAGGGTGATCACGAGCGCCGGCACCTTGGCGAAGGAGACCAGCACGCCGTTGACCAGGCCCAGCAGCGCACCGAGCAGCACGGCGAGCAGGACGACCACGACGATCGGCAGGCTCGGGAAGTCGATGAACAGCCGGCCGGCGAAGTAGGCGGTCAGGCCCAGGGTCGAGCCCACGGAGAGGTCGACCGAGCGGGTGATGATCACGCAGGCCTGGCCGATGGCCAGCACCACGAGCATCGCCGGGTTCAGCAGGACGTTGCGCCAGCCGTCCGCGCTGAACAGGAACGACTCCGTCTTGGCGGTCGCCACCAGCACGAGGGCGACGAGCACGACGGCGATCGCCAGCTCGCGCGAGCGCAGGATCGTGGAGAGCAGCCCGGCCTTGCTGGGCTGGACGAGGGTGGCGCTCACGCCGTGACCTCCTGGGAGTCGGCGCTGCCGGCGGCGGCGCTGTGGGTCGCGCCGGCCACGTGGCCGTCGCGGTGGGTGGCGGCGTGCATGACGTTCTCGGGCGTCGCCTCGTCGCGGGCGATGTCGGCGGTGATCCGGCCCTCGCAGACGACGAGGACGCGGTCGGCCATGCCGAGCACCTCGGGCAGCTCGGAGCTGATCATCAGGATCGCCATGCCCTGGCCGGCGAGGTCGGAGAGCAGGCGGTGCACCTCGGACTTGGTGCCGACGTCGATGCCGCGGGTGGGCTCGTCGATGATCAGCAGCTTCGGCTGGGTGGCCAGCCACTTGGCGATGACGACCTTCTGCTGGTTGCCGCCGGACATCGTGGCCGCGCGCATGTCGAGCGCGGAGGTCTTCACCTCGAGCTTGGCGGCCCAGGGGCCGGCGGCGCGGTTCTCGGCGCGAGAGGTGAGCACGCCGAGGCGCGAGAGGCCGGTGCGGATGACGCCGGCGACGTTGCGGGCCACCGAGCCCTCCGTGACCAGGCCCTGCTTGCGGCGGTCCTCGGGGATGAAGGCGATGCCGGCGCTGATCGCGGAGCGCGGGTTCTGCTTGGCCACCGCGGCGCCGTTCAGCGAGACGCGACCGGCGGAGTAGCCGTCGACGCCGAAGACGGCGCGGGCGATCTCGGAGCGTCCGGCGCCCACGAGGCCGGCCAGGCCGACGATCTCGCCGGCGCGGACCTGGAAGGTGACGTCGCGGAACTGGCCGGGCGAGGTGAGGCCCTGCACGTCGAGGACGACGTCGCCGATCTCGGCGGGGGTCTTGGGGAACAGCTCGGCGACCTCGCGGCCGACCATCTTGGCCACGATCGCCTCGACGCTGGTCTCGGCGATCGTCTCGGTGGAGACGTACTCGCCGTCGCGCATCACCGAGACGGTGTCGCAGAGGTCGAAGACCTCCTCGAAGCGGTGGGAGATGAACACGATGCCGCGGCCCTCGTCGCGCAGCTGGCGGGCCACGGTGAACAGCCGCTCGACCTCGACGCCCGAGAGGGCGGCGGTCGGCTCGTCCATGATCAGCAGCGAGGCGTCCAGCGAGATCGCCTTGGCGATCTCCAGGATCTGCTGGTCGGCGATGGAGAGGCCCTTGGCCGGACGCCGGGGGTCGATCGCGACGCCGAGGCGCTCGAACAGCGCGGCGGCCTCGGCGTACATCCGCTGCTTGTCGATGCGCAGCGTGCTGCCGGGCTGGCGGCCCATGAAGATGTTCTCGGAGACGTCGAGGTCCGGGAACAGCGTCGGCTCCTGGTAGATCACCGCGACGCCGGCCGCCTTGGACTCCGCCGTGGAGGAGAAGTCGGCAGCCTCGCCGTTGAGCTCGAAGACGCCGCCGTCGCGGCGGTGGACGCCGGCGACGATCTTGATCAGCGTCGACTTGCCCGCGCCGTTCTCACCGACCAGCGCGTGGATGGAACCGGGCTGGACGGTGAGGCTGGCGGAGCGCAGCGCGCGGACGGCACCGAAGGACTTGCTGACGTCCTCGAGCACCAGGGTGGCGGCAGCCATCGGGCTCCTCCGTTCAAGAGTTGAAACGTTTTAACGGCGAACGCAGGGAACCGTAGGTGAGGGCGGTCACACACGTCAAGCAGTGATCGAAGTCTCGATGTGAAGAGACCGGGTCGCGAAGGCGGTGACTCGGGCCACACTCTCGTAAGATGCCGCTTGATCGTTTCAAGACCAGGCCCGCGCATCGGTCTGGACCACCCGTCCCGCTCGTCCAGGAGGCGCACGTGCCATCCACTCCGGGTCGTTCCGTGTCCGTCAAGGACGTGGCCGCCGCGGCCGGGGTCTCGCTCGGCACCGTCTCCAACGTGCTCAACCGCCCCGACCGGGTCAGCGAGGCCACGCGCGCCCGGGTGCAGCGAGCGATGGCCGACCTCGGCTTCGTGCGCAACGAGTCCGCCCGGCAGCTGCGCTCCGGGGTCAGCCGCACCCTCGCCTACGTCATGCTCGACGCCGGCAACCCGTTCTTCACCGACGTCGCGGCCGGCATCGAGACCGCCGCCGAGGCCCACGGCCTCACCGTCGTGCTGGGCAACTCCGGCAGCCGCCGCGAGCGCGAGCAGGCACACCTGGACCAGTTCGAGCAGCAGCGCGTGCAGGGCCTGCTCGTCACGCCCGTCGACCCCGACTCCCCGCTGCTGGACCAGATCGCCCGCCGCGGCACCCCCGTCGTGATCGTCGACCGCACCCGCGAGGGGGACGACTTCTGCTCCGTGGCCGTCGACGACGTCCTCGGCGGCCGGGTCGCGATGGAGCACCTCCTGGACCGCGGCCACCGCCGGGTCGCCTTCATCGGCGGCCCCGCCGACCTCGGCCAGGTGCGCGACCGTCTCGCCGGCGCCCGCACCGCCTGGGCCGAGGCCGGGCTGAATCCCGAGGACCTCGTGCTGCTCAGCACGGCCGACCTCACCGTCGCCGACGGTCGCGAGGCCGGTCAGCGACTGGCGGGGATGTCCTCCTCGCGCCGCCCCACCGCCGCGTTCTGCGTCAACGACCTCATCGCCCTCGGCCTGCTCCAGCAGGTCATCGCCTCGGGGCTGCGCTGCCCCGCCGACCTGGCGATCCTCGGCTACGACGACGTCGAGTACGCGGCGGCCGCCGCCGTCCCGCTGTCGTCGGTCCGTCAGCCGCGCCAGCAGCTGGGCCGCACCGCCGCGGAGCTCGTGCTCGAGGAGGCCGCCGGCGGCGAGCACACCCACCAGCGGGTGCTGTTCACCCCCGAGCTGGTGGCGCGGGCGTCCACGCTCGGCTGACGGCTCCCCGGTGACGAGACCGGGGTGACGACACCGGGGTGACGACGGGGTGACGGCACCGGGGTGACTGCACTGGGCCGGCACTACTCCCCTGACCTGGGACGAACGTCCCGACTTCCCTGAGGGAACACCCCTCACAGGAACCGCACAGCGCCCCATCACGGCCGTCGCAGCCCCGCCCGGCTTCCTGGTGGACGTCCGGGTGACGCCTCCGCGTCACCGCACGTTCATCCACCGGAGTCCGTCATGACCCAGCTGCCGATGCTCGCCATCGACCTCGTCGCCGTCCTCGCCCTCGTGGGCCTGTTCCTGCTGCGCCACCGGCGCCCGGAGCTGGCGGGCGCCTACCTGGCGGTCAACGTCGGCGTCCTGGCCGTCACCGCCGTGCTGGCCGACAGCACCGTCGGCGCCGGCCTCGGCCTCGGTCTGTTCGGCGTGCTCTCGATCATCCGCCTGCGCTCCACCGAGCTGGCCCACCACGAGATCGCCTACTACTTCGCGGCCCTCACGCTCGGCCTCGTCGCCGGGGTCGCGGGGACGCCGTCGGCGCTGGTGGTCGGGCTGATGGCCGCCGTCCTCGTGGCCCTGTGGGTCGGCGACCACCCGCGGCTCGCGCCCGAGGCCCGCACCCAGGAGATGGTGCTCGACCGGGCCTGGACCGACATCGCCGGCCTCACCGCCCACCTCGAGGGCCTGCTCGGCGCCGAGGTGCTCGACGCCCGCGTGACCAGCACGAACCTCGTCAACGACACCACCACCGTCACCGTGCGGCACCGCCCCGCCGGGCCGCGGCACACCGGCGGCGCCTCCGCCGCCCCGGGCCTCGCGCAGGGGGCGGGGCTGCGCGAGGTCGGCCGATGACGGCCCTCTCCGACCGGCCCGGCGGCCCCGGCGTCGACGGCCGCGCCACGCACGCCACCCGGCACCACAGCGGGCACCGCGCCCAGGGCTGGACGGCGCACCTGGCACCCATCGGGCTCGAGGAGCTCGTCGAGACCGCGGCGCTGCTGACCCGCGTCGACCGCAAGTACGTCGTGCCCGAGCAGGAGCTTCCCGCGCTGCTCGCCGCGGTGCCCGACCGCACCCGCGTGCTCGAGATCGAGGGCAGCCGCGCGTTCGGCTACCGCTCGGACTACCTCGACACCCCGGCGCTCGACGCGTTCTGGCTCGCCGGCCAGGGCCGCCGGCGGCGGTTCAAGGTGCGCGAGCGCACCTACCTCGACACCGGCACCACGTACCTGGAGGTCAAGGTCCCCGGCCCGCGCGGCACCAACCTCAAGGAGCGGGTGCTCCGCGCCCACCGCGGGCCGCTGGACGACGGCGAGCGGCAGTTCCTCGACGAGCGACTGCGCGCCGCACGGGTGCCCGACCACGTCCGCGTCGAGGGCCTCGCCCCCGCCCTGGTCAGCAGCTACCGGCGCACCACGCTGCTGCTCGCGGGCGACGAGCCCGGCACCGACAGCCGCGCCACCCTCGACACCGACCTGGTCTGGGCCCTGCCGGGCGCCCACGCGCCCCGCCTCCCGGTCACCGACCGCGTGGTGGTGGAGACGAAGACCGGCTCCACCCCCTCCGCGCTCGACCGGCTGCTGTGGGCGCGCGGGCACCGCCCCGTCCGCATCTCGAAGTTCGGCACCGGCCTCGCCGCCCTCGACCCCGCCCTGCCCCGCCTGCGGTGGCACCGGGTGCTCGAGCGCGACCTCGGCCTGCCGCGGCGCTGAGCCGCCGCCACCATCCCCCTCCGACCGACCTGACCCACCCGCCTGACCCGATCACCGACGATCCCCAGGAGCATCCGTGACCTCTCACCGCACCCCCGCCCGCCGCCTGCGCGGCCGTCTGGCCGCCGCCGTCGTCTCCGCGACCGCCGTGCTGGCCCTCGCCGCCTGCTCGGCCGGCGACGCGAGCACCGCCACCAGCGCCGACACCGCCGCCGTGACCGCCGGCGAGGCCGGCATCACCGCGAGCGAGACGCTCGCCGAGAACGCCGAGGTCGAGACCGGCGACGCCGACTACGACGACTCCGAGGCCGTCACCGTCACCCTCGCCGACGGCGCGAGCAGCGCCTCCGACGACAGCGCCGTGACCGTCGACGGCGACGTCGTCACGATCAGCGCCGCCGGCACCTACGTGCTCTCCGGCAGCCTGACCGACGGCCAGGTCGTCGTGGACGCGGGCGACGACGACACCGTGCGCCTGGTGCTCGACGGGGTCGACCTCACCTCCTCCGACGACTCCCCGCTCGTGGTCGAGAACGCCGACGCCGCGGTCGTCGTGCTGGCCGAGGGCAGCGAGAACACCCTGGCCGACGGCGCGGGCTCCACCGCGGACGACGAGGAGACCGACGCCGTCAACGCGACCCTCTTCTCCACCGCCGACCTCACCATCACCGGCACCGGGTCGCTCACCGTCTCCTCGCACGCCGACGGCATCACCAGCAAGGACGGCCTCACCATCACCGGCGGCACCCTCACCGTCGACGCCGACGACGACGGCATCCGCGGCAAGGACTGGCTCGAGATCAGCGGCGGCACGATCAGCGTCGACGCCGGCGGCGACGGGCTGAAGTCCGACGGCGACGCCGACGCGACCGTCGGCTTCATCGCCCTGCTCGGCGGCAGCACCGCGGTCGTCTCCGGCGACGACGGCGCCACCGCCACCACCGACGTGGTCGTGGACGGCGGCACCCTCACCGTGACCGCCGGCGGGGGCGCGTCCGCGGGCGGCGAGGACTCCGGTGCCAAGGGCCTGGTCGGCGACGTCAGCGTCGTCATCTCCTCCGGCACCGTGGACGTCGACGCCGCCGACGACGCGATCCACTCCGACTCGGTCGTCTCCGTCTCCGGGGGCGAGGTCACGCTCGCCACCGGCGACGACGGCATCCACGCCGAGGGCGACCTGACCATCTCCGACGGCACCGTGGTGGTCACCGAGTCCTACGAGGGCCTCGAGGCCGGCACCATGGAGCTGACCGGCGGCTCCATGGACGTCACCTCCTCCGACGACGGGGTGAACGTGGTCGGCAGCGACACCGCCGACGCCATGCTCACGATCAGCGGCGGCGCGCTCACCATCGACGCCGAGGGCGACGGCCTGGACGCCAACGGCAGCGCCACCATGACCGGCGGGTCCGTCGTCGTCCAGGGTCCGCAGAGCGACGGCAACGGCGCCGTCGACGTCGACCAGACGCTCGACGTCTCCGGCGGCACCCTGTCGGCGGTCGGCTCCAGCGGCATGGCGCAGTCGCCCTCGGCCGACTCCTCGCAGTCGTTCGTGTCGGTGACCTTCTCGACGGTCCCGGCCGGCACCACCCTCCAGCTCGAGGACGCCGACGGCGACGTCGTGGCCGAGGTGACCACCGCCAAGCAGGCGTCCAGCTGGGTCTTCTCCTCCAGCGACATCACCGACGGCGAGACCTACACCGTGGTCTCCGGCGGTGACGACCTCGGCACCGGCACGGCCGGCGAGGCCACCGGTGGCATGGGTGGCGGGATGGGTGGCGGCCCGGGCGGCTCCGGCGGCGGTCCCGGCGGCTCCGGTGGCCCCGGCCACTGATCCTCACACCCCCCACCCGCCGCGGGGGGCGGCCCCCTCAGCCCAACCCACCCCCCCCCGGCCCCCCCCAGGAGGCACTATTGT